>NZ_JBLWEX010000266.1:0-25205 GCF_048323875.1 Yersinia sp. LJYL362 | reverse complement strand
TCGTTTAATCCGAGGTAAAACACCTGTGGATGGGTACCTTGCTCCGGCTTCAATACTTTGATGTCAGCGGCATGCTCCAATAGCATTTTGCGCAATGTGCTGTTGCCATCACGCAAGTCACCAATAACCCGCGCCCCACCGACACAGGACTCCACGCAGGCTGGCAATAACCCGGCATCCAGACGGTGAACACAGAATGTGCATTTATCCGCCGTTTGAGTGCTGTGATTGATAAACCGGGCTTCATAAGGGCAAGCCTGCACACAATAAGCGCAACCTACGCAGCGGGTATTATCAATCACCACAATGCCGTCTTGCCGCTGATAAGTGGCTTGTACCGGGCAGACCGGCACACAAGGCGGGTTATCGCAGTGATTGCACAAGCGAGGGAGCAATACGTTAGTGACACTTTCTGCGCCCGATAGCGCAATCTGATACTGATTAACGGTGGTGCGGAACTGGCCTTGCGGCAGTTGGTTTTCAATGGCGCAACTGACGGTGCAGGCCTGGCAACCAATGCAACGGCGTAAATCAATCAACATGGCATAGCGCCGTTTGATATCACCGTGCTTGCGTACCGGTTCCATCTGCCAGCCCGCCTCAGCTAATGGCACCAGTGCGGCTCCGGCGGTTAACACCCCCAGGCGCTGTAGAAATGCTCTTTTCCCTTGATCCATTTTTTCTCACCCTCATCTTGATACAGGGAGTGTAGAAATTGACGCGCAGAAGCCCTATTGTGGTTTCCCACATTCCCTTTAGGGACTTGATCCAGGACAATTAAACACTGCGACGGGGATCATAAAAAGGAACATGCATGTATTTCAGAGTGCTGGCGATAATGCTGTTTGGTTATATTTCTGCCGCCCACGCCCGTGATTGGACGATTGGTGTGCTGGCATTACGCGGCGATGCTCAGGCACAAGCACATTGGCAACCGTTGGTCGATAATTTGAATCAGCAACTACCGGAGCAGCATTTTCAGTTATTACCGCTGGACTTACATGCGATGAAAAACGCCGTGGCGCAGAATCGAATTGATTTTCTGCTCACCAATCCGGCGCAATATGTGCAGATTGATAGCCACTTTCCCCTGCGGTGGTTAGTGTCTTTGCGCTCAAGTCATGAGCCAGATGGCACCAGCCGCAATGTGATTGGCAGTGTTATTTTGGTGCGGGCTGACAGTGATATCCGCGCACCACTTGGGCTAATAGGCAAACGTGTCGGCGCAGTATCACCCGAGGCTTTTGGCGGTTACTTGTTGGGATACAAAGCATTACGCGATGCAGGGCTACAACCTGAACAGGATTTCAAGTTACATTTTTCCGGTTTCCCGGTAGATGCGCTGATTTATCTGCTGCGTGACCGCGCTATTTCTGCGGCTATCGTCCCCACTTGCTTGCTGGAAGATATGCAAGCTGAAGGGTTGGTGCAGGCCCGCGATTTTCGACCATTATTGGCAAAACAAGCCACGATCCCCTGCCTAACCAGCACTGAGTTGTACCCTAACTGGTCATTTGCCGCGCTGTCACATGTTCCGGATGGATTAGTCGATAATGTCACGCGAATCTTGCTCAATCCCGCTGACAGCAAGGCACCGCAATGGGGGGCACCGTCCTCGACCAGTCAGGTAGAAACCCTGTTGCGCTCAGTCAATCAACACCCACAACAGCCCTACTTTTGGCAACAAATTCTCGATTGGGCGCAGCAGCACCGGCTGTTGATTGCCGCCATTGCGTTGGTCATACTGCTACTTGGCGCTAATCATATTTGGGTGGCGTTTCTGGTGCGCCGCCGCAGTCGCCAGCTTGAACAACTACACCAGCAACTCAGAATCAAGGAAGGCGCGTTGGAACAGGCCCAGCGCCTGAGTATTCTGGGCGAAATGGCATCGGGCTTTGCTCACGAACTGAACCAACCGCTTTCTGCCATTCAACATTATGCCGACGGCTGCGCCATTCGCCTGCAACGAGAGCAAACTGATCATCCTTTATTGCCCATTCTCGGGCAGATAAGCCAGCAGGCTCAACGCGGGGCCGATACCATTGCTAACTTGCGCTTGTGGGCGGGGAAATCCCCCACATTTGACAGGGCGACCGTCAGCCAGCCGCTGCCAGAACTGCTGTTACATCTGTGGCAATTATTGGGCGCGGAGCAACATCAACCGCCTTGCCAGCTACATACCGATATTGACCGACAGATTGCGCTACATTTACCGCCGACGTTGCTGGATCAGGTGTTGTGCAACCTGATAACTAATAGCTTGCAAGCGGGCGCGCGTCAGTTATGGTTTAGTGCCCATCAGCAAGCAGGCGCGGTGATACTGACATTACAAGATGACGCGGGAGGATTGACCCCAGACCAACTCAGCCAACCTTTCACCCCTTTCCGCTCCAGCAAAAGTGAAGGCCTTGGCCTCGGTTTGGTGATTTGCCAGCGGCTAATAAACAGCCAGGGCGGAACTCTGACATTACACAATCAGGTTGCCACCAATGGCCATATAGGGCTGCATGTCATCGTGATGTTGCCACTTAACCCAAGCAAGGAGCTTAGTTTTGTCACTGATTCACTTGGTTGATGACGATATTGCCGTCACTGATGCCTGCCGTTTTTTACTGGAAAGCCTCGGCTACAAAGTGAAAGTGTGGCATGAGGGCAACCGTTTTCTGGCACAGGCTGATTTACATCAGCCCGGTGTATTATTACTTGATATCCGCATGCCATTACTGGATGGCACTGAGGTTTATGCCCAGATGCGCCAGTTAAACAGCACGCTGGCGGTGATATTTCTCACCGCACACGGCGAAGTGCCACAAGCGGTAGCGCAAATGAAGTTAGGCGCGGTTGACTTCCTGCAAAAACCGGTCGCAACGGCACCGTTAATCGCGGCATTACAACAAGGTTTTGTACAATCAGAACAGCTTGTAAGCCGCCGAGAGGTACAACTGCGTTATGCCTCACTGACCCCACGGGAGCAAATGATTGCGCAATGGGTGATGCAAGGTTTGATTAATCGCGATATCGCCGATATTGCCTGTGTCTCCGTTAGAACCGTCGAAGTCCATCGCGCCAAAGTGATGGAAAAAATGGCCGTCAATAGTCTGGCCGAATTAGTCAGCCTATTAAATCCGATAAAATAGCCGAATCGACATTGGTCACATAACAATCAAACACGTGTTTTATCTGATGAAAACTTCGCCAAAAAGGCATAAAAATGATTTTTTGGTGCGGTCTTTTTTCCTGTAAGCCCCTAAAAATGCCACAATAGTCTACCTTAAAACGACAGATAAACAGGTTGGTACAGGGCCTATTGAGGTTCTTTTATGAACTCTGGCGCACCATCAATAGCAAATAGTTAACTGTCCGAACGAATGACAAGGACGATGAAAACAGATATGCAAGTTCCTTCTTTTAATCGCTCACTACTGCACCCACGTTATTGGCTGACCTGGCTCGGTCTCGGTATTCTCTACCTGCTGGTGCTACTTCCCTACCCAGTGATTTATGCTATGGGCACCTCCCTTGGCCGCTTTTCCATGCGATTTCTTAAACGACGCAAGCGCATTACGCAGCGTAATCTGGAGCTGTGTTTCCCGGATATGCCCAAAAGTGAACGAGACGAACTGCTGCTAAAGAATTTTGAATCCGTCGGTATGGGGTTATTTGAAACTGGGATGGCGTGGTTTTGGCCTAATTGGCGCATTGAACGTTGGTGCAGTGTTAGCGGGCTGGAACATATCCAAAAAGCGCGCGATGAAGGTAAAGGGGTGTTGTTAATAGGTTTACATTTCCTAACACTGGAACTGGGTGCGCGTATTTTTGGTATCTACAATCCAGGGATTGGTGTCTATCGGCCACATGATAATAAAGCGATGGATTGGATGCAGACTTGGGGCCGCATGCGCTCCAACAAAGCCATGCTGGATCGCAAAGATCTCAAAGGGATGATCCGCAGCCTTAAACACGGTGAGATTATCTGGTATGCGCCAGACCATGATTACGGCCCCCGCAGCAGTGTGTTTGTGCCGCTGTTTGCCGTTGATCAAGCCGCCACCACCACCGGGACTTACCTATTGGTGCGCATGGGTAAACCGGCCATTATTCCTTTCACCCCGCGCCGACTACCTGACGGGAAAGGCTATCAGCTGCTTTTACAGCCAGCGGTGGATAACTTCCCACTGGATAATGAAGTCGAAGCGGCAGCATTTATGAATAAAGTGGTCGAAAAAGAGATTGAGCGGGCGACGGATCAATACATGTGGCTCCACCGGCGTTTTAAAACACGCCCTGACGGGGCACCTTCACTGTATGACTAGCTGAGTTAAACGGAATGAGCTTAGAGCAAAATAATATAACCAATGATAATGAGAATTAGTTTACATCAGTTTTTTTGATACAATCAGTCAGTATTATCCAATAGAAATATAGTACTAGACTGACGATACTGAATTAATTTCTCTGAGTTATTTTCTGGTTATCTCTTTTCTTGATAAGGATATATATGCTGGCAACTCTCAATCTCTGGTTCACACGGCTTACGGATCACCCGAACGGCGGCAAACTGTTATTGCGCCTAACGTTCGGTGTTTTAATGTTATTTCATGGTGTGGCAAAAATTCAGCACGGCACTAGTTGGATAGCTGCGTCTTTACAGGAACAGGGCATTCCCGGTTTTGTCGCTTATGGTGTTTACATTGGCGAGATTGTGACCCCTATTCTGATTATTCTTGGCCTGTTTACCCGCCCTGCCGCATTTATTTATGCAGTTAACCTGCTGGTTGCAGTATTAATGGTTGGTACCGGTAAGTTTTTCACCCTGACCCAAGTGGGTGCCTGGGGTTTGGAAAACGAAGCAATGTATTTCCTCGGCGGCGTTGCTATCATGCTGCTGGGTAGCGGTCGTTATTCCGTCACCAAAAATGAAGCTTATCGCTGATAACCAACATCACTCTGCTGATGTGATAAAAAAGCCGCTGCGCCGCTGGTGCTGTGGCTTTTTATTCCATTATTACCAAATAGAATAAGCATATCCCCACATTTCAAACCCACTTTCCATTTTAATAAAAACTAACATTCATCTCATTGATGTGAATGCTCTATAAGCGCATATTTACCAAGCTAACTGTTTTATTCTTGTGCTTTGTTGCCCCTTTCAAACGCCCCTATCGACGAATAAAGAGACGCAAAGCGATCAGCTTGTTGAGAAGCAATCCCTTGCTTAATCGGTAATTTATGACCTCGGTGCCCCAACCTGTTAATTGGAAAAGAAACTTATTTGTCACCTGGTTAGGCTGTTTTTTAACCGGCGCGGCATTTAGTTTGATCATGCCATTCTTGCCACTGTATGTGGAGGAACTAGGGGTGAGCGGGCACCAGTCGTTGAATATGTGGTCGGGTCTGGTGTTCAGTATTACCTTCCTGTTTTCAGCCATTGCCGCCCCTTTCTGGGGAAGCCTTGCCGACCGAAAAGGCAGGAAAATCATGCTACTGCGATCAGCGCTTGGCATGGGGATTGTCATGGTGCTGATGGGGATGGCGCAGAACATTTGGCAGTTTTTAGCTCTACGCGCCTTGTTGGGGTTGTTGGGCGGATTCATTCCTAATGCCAATGCGCTGATTGCCACGCAGGTACCACGCAATAAAAGTGGCTGGGCACTGGGTACACTCTCAACCGGCGGAGTCAGCGGCGCATTAATCGGGCCACTGATTGGTGGGTTGCTGGCAGATAATTATGGATTACGGCCAGTGTTCTTTATTACCGCCGGGGTGTTATTCGCATGCTTTGTCATGACCTGGTTTTATGTCAGGGAGCAGTTTGCTCCGGTGTTGAAAAAAGACATGCTTAATGGGCGACAGGTCTTTAACTCGCTGAAAAACCCTAAGTTAATCCTGAGTTTGTTTGTCACCACCATGATCATTCAGATTGCGACCGGTTCGATTGCGCCCATCTTGACACTGTATGTGCGCGAACTGGCCGGAGACATTCATAATCTGGCCTTTGTCAGTGGCATGATTGCCTCTGTACCCGGTGTCGCTGCACTGATAAGTGCACCTCGACTAGGCAAGTTGGGGGATAAAATTGGGCCAGAGCGCATTTTGGTCGCCATGCTGGCATTATCTGTGCTGATTCTTATCCCGATGGCCTTTGTTCAAACCCCGCTACAACTGGGTATTTTGCGCTTTTTATTAGGTGCAACAGATGGGGCATTGTTACCTGCAGTGCAAACCTTGCTGATTTATAACTGCACCAATCAGGTTGCAGGGCGAATTTTCAGTTATAACCAATCATTCCGCGATGTGGGGAATGTCAGCGGCCCGTTACTCGGCGCGGCGGTGTCTGCCAGCTATGGTTTCCGTGCGGTATTTTGCGTCACGGCCGTGGTGGTGCTGTTTAATGCCCTTTACTCTTACTGGTGTTTGCAACGTCAACCCTTGAAAGCGCAGCGGCGCGAAGTCCAACAGCGGCAAGATAGCTAACCCTCACCGCGTTGTAACCACATACTCTTCTTGATAAAACCGCCCTTTCCTGTGCATTTTTTCAGCATAAAACCCCGAATAACGCGCATAATAACAGCGAAAAAAACCATCAGATTCAGTTTAGGCTGATTGATAATTGCGATGCATGTCGACTTTTCATCTGAAAATACGATATAACCCCCGGTGGAAATTAAAAAATGACGTTATTATTGCGTTAAATTCTACTGTAACGCGTGTTAACTCAAGCCACTGACTACAGTGCAAAGAGATGACACTCGATGACGGGTTTATTCGCTCATTTTTAGGCGATTCTATGGGAAGACTTTATGCAAACCTCTACTAACACCCCTGGCGGTCGTACGTTCTTTGGGCACCCTTATCCGCTCAGTGGACTATTTCTTTCCGAGATGTGGGAGCGTTTCTCGTTCTACGGCATCCGTCCTCTCTTAATTCTTTTTATGGCTGCCACCGTTTTTGATGGTGGTATGGGCCTGCCGCGCGAACAAGCTTCCGCTATCGTCGGGATTTTTGCCGGGAGTATGTATCTGGCAGCGTTACCCGGTGGTTGGTTGGCGGATAACTGGCTGGGTCAACAGCGCGCAGTCTGGTACGGCTCGATTCTGATTGCGCTGGGGCATCTGTCAATTGCCTTATCAGCCTTCTTCGGCAATGACCTGTTCTTCATCGGATTGGCCTTTATTGTGCTCGGCACTGGCCTGTTCAAAACCTGTATTTCGGTGATGGTCGGCACCCTCTATAAGCCGGGTGATGCCCGACGTGACGGGGGGTTCTCACTGTTTTATATGGGTATCAATATGGGGTCGTTTATTGCGCCGCTGCTCTCTGGCTGGTTGCTGCGAACCCATGGCTGGCATTGGGGCTTTGGTATCGGCGGGATTGGGATGCTGGTGGCATTACTTATCTTCCGTGGCTTTGCCATACCGGCCATGAAGCGCTATGACGCAGAAGTGGGTCTGGATTCTAGTTGGAATAAACCGACCAACCAGCGTCAGGGGGTGGGCAAATGGGTTACCGCCATTATGGCTGTGGTGGTAGTCATTATTGCGCTTATTTCACAGGGCGTTATCCCCATTAATCCGGTGATGATTGCCAGCTTGCTGGTGTATGTTATTGCCGCCTCCGTGACACTTTATTTCGTCTATCTGTTCGCTTTTGCCAAAATGAGCCGTAAAGATCGCGCCCGTTTATTGGTGTGTTTCATCCTGTTAGTCTCTGCGGCCTTCTTCTGGTCGGCTTTTGAACAGAAACCCACCTCATTTAACCTGTTTGCGAATGATTATACCGACCGTATGGTGATGGGTTTTGAAATTCCGACCGTCTGGTTCCAGTCAATTAATGCGTTGTTTATCATTCTGTTGGCTCCGGTATTCAGTTGGGCGTGGCCCGCACTGGCGAAGAAAAAGATTCAACCCAGCAGTATCACTAAATTCGTGATTGGTATTTTATGCGCTGCGGCTGGTTTCGCCGTGATGATGTACGCCGCACAACATGTCCTCAGCAGTGGCGGCGCGGGTGTTTCACCTTTGTGGTTGGTGATGAGTATTCTGCTACTGACATTAGGTGAATTGTGCCTTAGCCCTATCGGGCTGGCGACCATGACCTTACTGGCTCCGGACAGAATGCGCGGTCAAGTGATGGGGCTGTGGTTCTGTGCCAGTTCTCTGGGCAATCTGGCCGCGGGCTTGATTGGCGGCCATGTTAAAGCAGACCAGCTTGATATGCTGCCAACTCTGTTTGCCCGTTGCTCAATTGCGCTGGTAATCTGTGCAGCAGTATTGATATTGCTTATCGTGCCGATTCGCCGACTGATGAACAATACTCAGGGCCAGCAAGCAGCCTGATAGCCAAGACTGAATCTGTCGCATTTCTGAACCCGCCCCAGTGGCGGGTTGAGGTTAATGGCAAAGTGCTCGTAGCGGTGAGAACAGGCAGATCGTAAAGACGCCGTAAATACATCCTTGTAGGCTCGAGCCGCGCCATCCCTGGCGCGGACGCTTTACTCTTCTGCCTGTCCTCACCTTACAAGATCGAGTCGTTGGGTTTTTTCTGCAAACAGACCCGCTCCTGTAGTGGTTTTTTTCATTCAGGGTACAAACTGAACCTTACACAACCCATTCACGTTGCTGTAGCACCACTCGATAACCATCGAGATCTTCAAAGGTTTTGCCGCTCACATCCCAATACGGATTATAAGACGCCACCTGACAAAAACCCGCAGTACACATTTGTTGACACTGACTGTGCCATTGCTTCTCGTCTGGCAGATAAAAGACTAATAGGTTATCCGCCGTCGGTGCCCGCCCTACCTGTACACCACGATGATGAGTGAACTCCAGATGGTACGCGTGATGCGGGTGTCCCAAAATGACACCGTCAAATCCCTGATGATCGGCAAAACTGCCTAGTTCAGTAAAACCCAGACCTCGGCAATACATCTCACTGATTAATTTAAGGTTATCAGTGGGCCTGGCAACGCGCATCACTGAGGTTGAGGGCAAAACGGATGAGTCAAACGATTTGGCGGGTTGAAATGGCATACAGAAGTCACCTACTGTTATTCATAGGGGCCGTGATGAGCATCAATCGGCAGCATAAAGGTATCAACAATCATTGATAATGGGACATCAATCACCGTGACATATTTCCATGGCCCTGCGCGCATATCCCATTGCACACCGGGGTAATATTGATGCCCATGCCCCTGCCCCGGTACAATGCGGCTGATAATGCTGCCGCAACCGGATAACAACATAATACCGGCCCCGACGATGATAATACGAGTCAGTTTAGACATGGGATTCAATCGGCTCTTCATCTATACAGAAACGTTATATTCACATAAAAAAACGGGCAATTTATATGCCCGTTTTTCTATTATTACCTACCCGCTATTTCGCCGCGGGGAAGGCCTTCATATTATGCGCCAGTTGACGATAATAACCGTTCCAAATTCGGTACTGTTCCGGCTGCTGCCAAACTTGCTGGTGCAAACGTGAAATCATAACCGGGTCGCTAAGCAGTTCTAAACGCTGTAATTTGGCCAATTTCTCCGGCCCGGCTTCCAGCGCCTGTTTCACCCGCTCATGACGATACTGTTCGATAATGGTGCGCGTGTGATGACGAGCCGTTGCCATGGCGCTGACCAGCGCGTTATACGATGGATTCATTACCGCATGGAAGAAACCATGACTCAGCGCACGTTGATGGTTGAGTTTTAGATACTCCTCCGTGGCAACCAGCTCCCGTGGTGGGTTATATTCCTCAGGTATCAGGAATAATTTCGCCCGTTTGCTGGCCAATCCCAAGGTACGGCGGCTGGACAGAACCGAGACCACCGGGGATAGGATAAGCGAGAAGACGATGGGCGATAACCACCACAAGAAACGCAAATCCAACCAAGCCACACCACTGGCCCAAACCACACCCAGCATCAACTGTGGCCCGTGGCGCACCATAGCTTCACTCCATGGCGTGGCATCATCATCGCGCTGCGGTGAATTCCACTGCACCGACCAGCCGAGGAAGGCACTCACCACAAATACCGTGTGGAAAAGCATGCGAACCGGGGCCAGTAATACGGAGAACAGCATTTCCGCCAGCATTGACAGCAATAGACGGATCGCGCCACCGTACTCTTTCGAACCTTTAGCCCAGATAAGAATGATACTGAGTAACTTCGGCAAAAACAGCAATACCAAGGTGGTGGAGAATAACCCAATGGCCAACTCCGGCCGCCACTGAGGCCATACTGGGAACAGCTGGCGCGGTTGCAGGAAGTACTGCGGCTCCATCAGGGTATGCACCGCTTGCAGCGCAGTACATAACACCAGGAACATAAACCACAACGGTGCGGATAAATAAGACATGACGCCGGTCAGGAACACCGCCCGATGCACCGGATGCATGCCCTTAACCAGGAACAACCTAAAGTTCATCAGGTTGCCGTGACACCAGCGGCGATCGCGTTTTAACTCATCAAGCAGGTTAGGTGGCAATTCTTCATAACTGCCCGGCAGATCATAGGCAATCCACACCCCCCATCCGGCACGGCGCATTAATGCCGCTTCGACAAAATCATGAGAGAGAATGGCACCGGCGAATGAGCCTTCACCTGGCAACGGGGCCAGTGCGCAGTGCTCAATAAATGGTTTCACCCTGATAATGGCGTTATGGCCCCAATAATGGGACTCGCCCAGTTGCCAGTAATGTAACCCAGCGGTGAATAACGGGCCATAAACACGGGTAGCAAATTGCTGGATTCGGGCATACAGCGTATCCATGCCTGATGCTTTCGGTGCAGACTGAATGATCCCGGCATTCGGATTGGCTTCCATCAGCCGCACCAGCCCAGTCAAACATCCGCCACTCATCACGCTGTCAGCATCCAGAATGACCATATAGCTATACTGGCTGCCCCAACGGCGGCAAAAATCATCAATATTGCCACTTTTGCGTTTCACCCGACGGCGACGGCGGCGATAGAAAATACGGCCATGCCCATCAACATCACGACACAATTCCAGCCAGGCTTTTTGCTCCGCCACACAGATATCAGGGTCATAACTGTCACTCAGCACATAAATATCAAAGTGCTCAAGCTGCCCCGTGGCCGCCACTGACTCATAAGTGGCCCGCAAACCCGCAAACACTCGCTCCACGTCCTCATTACAAATGGGCATAATCAGCGCCGTCCGATGTGCCGGATTTAACGCTTCATCCCCTTTGATAGTGGAAGAAATGCTGTATTTATCTTTACCCATCAGTAATTGCAGGAACCCCATCAGCGCGGTCCAGAAGCCAGCGGAGACCCAACAAAACAGCACAGCGAACAAAATGAGAATGCCGGTTTGCAGTAAGTAAGGCAGCAACTGCATGACCGAAACCTGCCAGTTTTGCTGCCAGATAGCGAAAGGATCGATCAATGCCCAGCCCTGATAAGGCAGAATGGTCTTCATATAACTGGTCGCAATGGTGGTCTGCAACACAATCAGTATCAGCAATATATAGCGGCGCAGAGAACCGACACTACGCCATTTCTTTTCGGCAAGCGCCTGTTCATGTGTTTGCGCACGTGAAACAGGGCTACGGCCCAATAATGAATCCCAAAAACGCCCGACTGGATTGGTACGCCAGGCTTGTGGTGCCATGCTGGTGCGCTTGATCGGCGGCGTGGCATGAATAACCGTGCGCCCTTCTTCATCTTGTGCCAATAGTTTGCCATCATCTGGCCATGCCGCTTGCAAACAGGCATTGACCGAAGCCAATGCACTGTCTTGCTCGCTAAAACCCACAGATTCAGCGGTGCTGGCGGCCAATTGTTGATGCACACGAGGTATGGCATCAGGAGTGCTTGTCAGTAGCACATCCTCAGGTAAAGCATCACGTAACGCCCCTTGCTGCTGCGCAGTCAGGGGCAAGTCCGCAATATAATCCTGTACAGGAGATTGATTTGACTTATTCATTGGCAGGTAGCTGATAGCTCCAGGTTTCAGTCAGGGTTTTCTCGCCGTTAACCAGCGCAGCGCGCATTTCTATTGGTTTCTTGGCATCCTTAACTTTTAGCCGCAGTGTCAAACGCCAGCCTTTGGTCACTGGATTGTAGCGAACACTGTTTTCGATCAATTCGCCATTGTCATCAATACTGACCTGCGAAGCCAATGGCGCATTTTCATCGAGTGATTTCAGCGCTGGGCCAACAAAATCAACCAGGAAAGCGACACTACCATCTGGCTCCCGGATCAAATTCGACTGTTTCACATCACCGGTTGAACGCAGGGTTTGTTTTACATAGCCCACATCGGGTGAATGCAATTTGTCTTCATCTCGAGTGAAATGCAGGCGGTAATTCAGATCAAGCGAAGTTTTGGCATCCGGCAAGACATCTGGAGTCCAAAAAGCCACGATGTTGTCATTGGTTTCATCCGCGGTCGGGATTTCCACCAGCTCCACTTTACCTTTACCCCAATCGCCACGAGGTTCAACCCAGGCACTTGGACGTAAATCGTAGCGGTCGTCTAAATCCTCATATTGAGAGAATTCACGGCCACGTTGCAGTAAGCCAAATCCTTTCGGATTCTCAACCGTATAAGTGCTAACTGACAAGTGTTTTGGATTGTTCAACGGTCGCCAAATCCATTCACCATTACCTGCATGAATAGAAAGACCATTGGAATCATGCAACGCAGGGCGGTAATTCAACACCGCAGACGGCTGACTTGGGCCAAACAGGAACATGCTGGTTAATGGTGCAATCCCGAGCGTCTCGACTTTATCGCGCAAGAAAACTTTGGCCTGCACATCAATAGTGGTGTCACGTCCCGGATAGATTATAAATTTATAAGCGCCAGTGGCACGCGGGGAATCCAGCAATGCATAGATAACTAAATGTTTATCATTAGGCTTTGGCCGTTCAATCCAGAACTCGCGAAAACGTGGGAACTCCTCGCCGGAGGCCAGTGCCGTATCAATCGCTAACCCGCGCGCAGAAAGGCCATAAACCTGACCTTTACCAATCACACGGAAATAACTCGCACCCAGCATACTGACGATTTCGTCTTTTTTATCCGCGTTATTAATCGGATAAAGCACTTTAAAACCGGCAAAACCCAAATTCTTCACTGACTCAGGATCATGCTTGACCGAGCCAAAATTAAAATAGTCAGGGCTATAATTGATAGGCTTCACACTGGTGGCCGTCACTTCATTGATTTGCACCGGCGTGTCGAAGTACATGCCTTGATGATAAAACTCTAACTTAAATGGCGTATCCAGTTTGTTCCAATACGATTTGTCATGGTTAAACTGAATTTGCTGGTAGTCGGCAAATTTCATTTCTCGAAATTGCGATGGAAGATTACTTTTCGGCACGTCGAAGCTTTTACCCGCCAGAGCTTGTGCCTGCTTAGCCACATCATCTAACGAGAAAGCCGTAGCCTGAGAAGTGAATAATGACAGCAAGAGAGCCACCCCCAGCCATCTGACGCTGATCGCGCATGACCCTTTTGACATTCTATTGACGTTCGACAAAATATTAACTCCCACATCTCCCCCTAAATCACAACAGCCAAATTATTGACGGTTTATCCAGCAGATCAAGCCGATAAATCCAGGTTATTATTATGCCCGGAGTTACACTGCCCGCCTATTGTTTAACCAGTGGCTAAGCCACAAGACTAGCAAGCTAGACTAAAATACGCTATGGAAAATTATTAACCCTTATAGTAGTGTTTCTTGTCGTACTGATCCATTGATAACGTATATAATGACCAATGAATATTTACTATAAAAAAAGATTCTGGGCAAAATCAGATACGTTATTCTAATTCCGATAACAAACAGCGAATAAGTATGAAAAAAAATACTAACCAGCGGGAGTACTTTTTAGACGCCATCCGCGCCTATTTGATGTTACTCGGCATTCCTTTTCATCTTTCTCTTATATACTCCAGCAATCATTGGGCGGTGAATAGTAGCCATCCTTCATTGATATTTACCCTATTGAATGATTTCATCCATGCCTTTCGTATGCAGGTGTTCTTTGTTATTTCCGGCTATTTTTCGTTCATGTTATATCAGCGTTATGAGCGCCAACGCTGGCTTCAGGTCCGTTTGGAGCGGGTGGTCATTCCGCTCATTACCGCTATCCCGCTCATTACTTTGCCGCAGTTCTTCTTACTTAAGTATTACACTAATAAATTACAAAATTGGAATTCATTTACAATTTATCAAAAAATAAATATTGCTATTTGGGAAGTTGTTTCTCACTTATGGTTTTTGTTAACACTCGCATTACTGACAGGACTCTGTTTTTATCTGTTTCAGAAAATGAAGAATAAACAATACTCCGTCCCTATATTGATAAAGGGAATGAATAACATAGGAAAAGTCTTACTATCATTGTTTGTATTCATATTCATTTATTCAGTAATACGGAGAATAATATTCCTCCTTAACCCTGAAATACTCTTTAATAGTGTCTTCAATTTCTTTGTTATGGAGACCGTGTTTTATCTACCTTTCTTTCTTCTGGGTGCTTATAGTTTTATCTATCCCCCACTCAAACAGGTTTTTCTTACTTTCTCACCCGGTGCATTAATCGCTTCTGTCCTGTTGTTTGGTGTTTATTATTTAAACCAACATATTAATACTGCTGAGTTTTTTGCCTTTGAATTGAGTCTCATCATCAAAGCATTAATCGGCGTGACCATGACTAACGTGGTCTATTCCCTTGGGCACCGGTTACTCAACTACCCCTCGGTGCGAATCACCTATCTGGTGAATGCCTCACTTTTCATCTATCTGGTACATCATCCATTGACCTTGATTTATGGTGCTTTCGTGACACCAAAAATTGACAACAACGGGCTGGGCTTCATGTTAGGAATGGCCTTTGTTTGCTTGATTTCATTTATGTTGTATGAGGTTCATCGTCGCGTTCCTTTGCTGAAATTCTTGTTTTCGGGTAAGCCGCAGCAGCAAACGGCGCAATCAAAGTATTATGCAAAGTAATAATGTTATGGCTAATCGATTGATTCATCGACATACCGTTTTGGTCATAAAACCGCTACACTGTGAGACCATCATGTAGATGCGGGATGGCAAAAAGAGGAATTGTTGATGAATAAGCAAGAATCAATTGAGAATAATCCCACATCTGATACTGCGCCAGTCACCGAGTTCAGCACCTTGTTTGCCTTGGTTAGCCGCCTAAGCGGTGCACTGGATAGTGCGATCACCGGCAAAGATCGCAGTGTATTAGTCAATGAACTTTCACAACTGTCTGTTGATAATATTCCTGAACAGGAAAAAGCAGTGACTCTTGAAGCGCTGAAAAGAGCTTTAGCGGCACTAAAACGCGACTAGTTTCATCCTCCAACGCTCACCCTTGATTCCCCGCCGGGCAATGAAAGGTGAGCGATCTGGCTATACCTCTCTATCCTCTCCTATATACAACAGCTATAGCGTTGAGGTTAATGACAAAGTGTCTGTAGTGGTGAAAACAGGCAGATCGTAAAGACGCCGTAAACCCTTCCCTGGGGGCTCGAGCCGCGCCGTCCCTGGCGCGGACGCTTTACTCTTCTACCTGCCTTCACCATGCAAGATCGAGTCCTTAGGGTTTGTCAGCAGTCTGATAGCTTTATTTAACACATTGAATTAGGTCATATCTTCCCATCGACGCCTCTAAATCTGTGTATAATATTTTTGCCCCGTCTTTTATTTTAAATCAGGAGATCTCCCACATTGGACGCCATCACTATTAACAGCCTTTTTTTGATTGGCGCAGTGCTGGTGGGAGCCAGTATTTTACTGAGCTCGCTCTCTTCCCGGTTGGGTATCCCCATTTTGGTCATCTTTTTGGCCATTGGTATGTTGGCGGGGACCGACGGCATCGGTGGAATTGCCTTTGATAACTATCCTGTCGCCTATCTGGTCAGTAACCTGGCGTTGGCCGTCATCTTATTAGACGGCGGTATGCGCACCCGAGCATCCTCCTTTCGTGTCGCATTGTGGCCGGCCCTGTCTCTGGCAACCGTAGGGGTACTGATTACTGCGGGCCTGACCGGTATGGCAGCCGCTTGGCTATTTGATTTAGATATCATTCAAGGTTTATTGATTGGCGCGATTATAGGTTCAACCGATGCGGCGGCAGTATTCTCACTGTTAGGCGGTAAAGGCCTCAACGAGCGAGTCAGTGCCACTCTGGAGATAGAATCAGGCAGTAACGACCCTATGGCCGTATTCTTGACGATTACCCTGATCTCCATGATTGCCGCCGGTGAATCCAGCCTGAGTTGGATGTTTTTGGTGCATCTGATTCAGCAATTTGGTTTGGGCATTATCATCGGATTGGGTGGCGGTGGCTTGCTGTTGTCACTCATCAATCGGATAGAATTACCCAGTGGTTTATACCCACTATTGGCCGTCAGCGGCGGGATTTTGGTGTTTTCGCTCGCCACCGCCATGAATGGCAGCGGGATTTTGGCGGTCTATCTTTGTGGCCTGATGCTGGGCAACCGCCCCATTCGCAACCGCTCAGGGATTTTGCAAACTTTTGATGGGCTGGCGTGGCTCAGTCAAATTGGCATGTTCCTGGTATTAGGGCTGCTGCTTAACCCAAGTGAGTTGTTACCGATTGCCATTCCGGCATTAATTCTCTCTTTGTGGATGATTTTGTTCGCCCGACCGCTGTCAGTATTTATCGGACTGCTGCCCTTCCCCAGTTTTAATTTGCGCGAACGCATCTTTATTTCATGGGTGGGCCTACGCGGTGCCGTCCCGGTTATTCTGGCGGTATTCCCGATGATGGCCGGGATCCCCAATGCGAATTTATTCTTCAACGTCGCTTTTTTTGTCGTGCTGGTCTCATTGCTATTACAAGGCACCAGCTTGTCATTTGCGGCGCGCAAAACAAAATTGGTGGTACCACCCGCTCTGGCTCCGGTTGCACGGATTGGTTTAGATATTGATAAAAATAACCAATGGGAACAGTTTATTTACCAGCTCAGCTCCGATAAATGGTGCATCGGCGCAGCGTTGCGTGATTTAAAAATGCCGCAAGAAACACGGATTGCGGCACTGTTTCGTGGCAAAGACTTATTACATCCTAATGGTAATACCCGCCTGAAAGAAGGCGATATCTTGTGTGTTATTGGTCAAGAACATGACTTACCTGCACTTGGAAAACTGTTTAGTCAGTCACCTAGCATCCAGTTGGATGAGCGCTTCTTTGGCGATTTTATTCTTGATGCAGATGCAAAACTTCACGATATTTCTCAGATTTATGGTCTCAATCTAGAACCGGGTGTCGATAAACAACAAACCCTCGGCCAGTTCGTGCTCTATCTCTTTGGTGGTGAACCGGTTATTGGTGACCAGATTGAGTGGGATGGCTTGACGTGGACCATTGCCGAAATGGAATCTGAGCGCGTGAGCCGGGTCGGGGTTAAAATAGTGACCGATAAGGCCTGATAATTACAGTATTCATTATTACCATATGAGTGTGCTAACCAACATTTATTAGCCCGGTTAGCACACCACTATTATTGCCGCGACACTATCTCATACCGCCGCAACATCTAGCTTTTTCCCGGTTTAATTCGGTTAACCAACACAATTCCCACACAAACCAATATCAACGCAACAGCGTTTTTCCATTCCATAATACTTTCATTCAGGAAAATTGCGGACAACACCGCGCCAGAAACTGGGATAAGGAAATTGAAGGGGGCCACCATGCCGACCCGATTATATTTAAGCAATAAGCTCCAAAGTGCAAAAGCGGCGGACGATAACAGCACCAGGTAGGCCAGCAGTAATAAAGCCTGCCAGCCAATATCACTCAAATGTCCGCCAAACAGATAACCGCCCAGCGTTAAAACTAACCCACCAATGGCTAGCTGATAGCCCGTCATTACCGTGGTATCCATCGTTTGTGAAATACGTTTACCATAAATACTGGCGGCAGAGAGGATGAAAGCGGCCAACACAACACAACCCTCGCCCATCAGAGAAAAATTAAAATCCATCAAATCTGAGCCAAAATTCACCACCATGACACCGGCAAAACCCAAAGCACATCCAATGATTTTATTGAAGGTCAGGCGGTCATTTTTATAAATATAATGCGCCAACAAGACACTGAAAAATGTGCCCGTCGCGTTCATGATAGAGCCTTTAACCCCAGTGGTATATGCCAGGCCAATATAGAAAAAAACGTACTGCAAGGTTGTCTGTGTCAGCCCTAAAATAGCAATCTGCTTATATTGGTTTTTCTTGAGGCGACCAATAGCCTTACCGCTGGCGACAGCAAAAAGCAGTAAGACCAACCCGGCCAATAAAAAGCGATACCCCGCGAATACCATCTTGCTCGGAATATCATCAGCTGCAATATGAAACAGCGCATAGCCATTCTTTATTGCGGGATAGGCGCTGCCCCATAGCAGACAACAAAACGTTGCGACGAGGAAAACAAATTTTTTATTCGTAAAAAGCGGAGGACTCCGGTCCACGTCAGCATCCTTTTCAGAAAAAAATGAAACATCGTTTCGTTATAACCATTTATTGTATAAAAATCCTGTCTAATGTCACTTTTCTCCTAAAAAGATCCTGATAATCCTATTACCCCGCATCCATAGCTCATCCTGAGCCAAAAAACGTTAAGTGCTGCCCTCTGTTTGTAGAATAAATGTACAGTGGCGAGAAAGTGAATGTACTATTACTCCACTCGTTAAGCCCGTTCAATGTTTGCACTCATAGACAGAGATCGTGTACGATGTTGTTTTAATTGAATAACTTTTGTTTTTATTATGTTAAAACTCTTTAACGTAAATTTTAATAATATGCCTGAAAGGAAGTTAGACGAGATCTTCTCACTGAGAAAAATAACATTTAAAGATCGACTGGACTGGAAAGTAACCTGTATTGATGGCAAAGAAAGCGACCAATATGATGATGAGAACACTAATTATATATTAGGAACAATAGACGACACGATTGTTTGCAGTGTTCGCTTTATTGATATGAAATATCCAACCATGATTACAGGGCCGTTCGCACCTTATTTTTCTGATGTGAAATTACCTATTGATGGATTTATTGAATCCAGCCGATTCTTTGTTGAAAAAGCATTAGCAAGAGATATGGTGGGCAATAACAGTTCCCTGAGTACTATACTGTTTCTTGCGATGGTGAATTACGCTAGGGATCGTGAGCATAAAGGGATACTCACGGTAGTCAGTCGAGGAGTGCTTATACTACTGAAACGCTCGGGTTGGAATATTACGGTATTAAACCAAGGTGAATTAGAGAAAAATTAAATTATCTATCTTTTACATCTCGGCGTCGATATTGATAGCCAGCAGCAATTGATAAATAATACACTGAAAATGCATCAAATTGAACCAACCACTCTCTAAACTTGGCCAATGGTCGTGCCTGGTATTGTTAAATAGGTTTAATTAACTTCAATTCTATGCCAAGCCTGATTGCGTGCTTGGCATTTAAAACACCCAGTTTTCCCACAACATTACCAATATGATATTTAACTGTGCTTATTTTTATTCCCAATATAATTGAGATTTCAGCATAGGTCTTACCGACACTGGCCAGTATAGAATTTCATTTTCCCGCGGTGAGAAGATGTCTTGTTCTATTGGCGGGTTTCGATCTCCATTCTTATCGAGGCAACTCTGGTAAAGGCCTAACATTTTTTCATGTGTGAGGATAAGTAGCATTTGAATCTTTTCTTTGTTTATTTCAATGCTTTCACCAAAAGAGATACTATGGTCGCTTTCATTGTAAATATTTAACGTTGCCATATTGTCACTATTATCATGGAGTACTAAAGTATAACCATTAACAATATTATATTCTCGAGCCAACTTAAACACTGCGGAATCCGTTGATTTTTTATTAATCACGGAATCATCGTCCCAGGCAAAAGGGGCGACTTTATCTTTTGCCGTCAAAATAACCGGATCAATAAGATAATAACTGTTCTTTTTATATTTCCTCACCCAATCTAATGGATAATTAGAGATGATAGTAGGAGGCAGAGGAATATTCTTATTCATGACTAAATAAAAATAACGAAGATCACCATAAGCCTTTATCCTGCGTTGAATATAGTTCTTTATATCTTCATTAATACTTTCGTTATCAAAATAGTCAATGATCATAATAGGCCAATTTCACTCTATGTATAATGTAACAATACAATTTTATGATATTGTTTTCAATAGGAAATGTAGGATAAAATATCCTTGCAGATACTTCTTATAAAGAATTAACTCACCTTTGGGTTCAAACCTAGACCAAAGTATAGTTTTGAAAGCTATACCTAAGGCTAGCTATTAATATACCTCTATGTTAATTAAACTGTTTTTGCTTTACAGAATTAGATTTTAATATACTAGAACTAGTATCTTAGCGCACTGACGTTAAGAAAGTTCGTCTGAAAAGAAGTTATTTTCGCCAACACCAGGGCACTTCAGATTCACCAAGAACAAGTTTTACCCTGCCATCTGGATGCTTTTACATTCAGATGGCCATCAAACTCGACGTCATACATTTCCCCTCAATGTTTACCCTTTCTGAGATAACTCACCCCTGGTTATTTTATCAGCACATATTGCTGCTTATTTGACCTAACTTCGTCTGGATTGATTCACATCGCTCTTCTCAAGGTATCCATCCCGAAAAAAAACCTAAAAAACATTCTTCAAACACATATAAACATTAAAAATATTAATGTAATGTGGGTAAAGTTGACTTAAGTCATGTCAGTAACCTAAATCAATCGTATGATAAATAAACGGTTATAATGTTTCCCTGGTGTTGGCCGAATTGGCATCCCTTACCAAATGAGATTGGTAAGGGTTTTTTTTGCCTATTATTTGGGCCGCAACAACATTCATCTAAGATGACTGCGGCATCGCCCGAGCGAAAGTGATCGCGCGGATAATCACCGCACGGTCAATCTCGGGATTATCGCTCTCAAGTAACTGTTGCCAAATTGCGATAGCTTGGGCGTAGCGCGCATGAGTATAATTATCATTGGCTTGCAACATCAACGCTGTATATTGCAAGGGATCTTTTGCCAGCGCTTGCCGTAACCAATAGACCACATCATCCGTCATTTTCTGCCCTGACTGATAATAAAATAACGTCGCTCGGGCAGCATCAAGTGGCGCACTGCCTCCCTGCAAACGCTCTGTTTGCTGCAATGCCACCAGTGCATCCTCAAATTCATTCCGATACAAATAGTGTTGCGCCAAACTAAACCAAAGCTCGCCGTTATCCGGTGATTGACGGATGCGCTGCTGTAACAGAAATAATGCCGGATCACTGCTTTGTTTATCCACGACAGTGTTCAGGCGTGCCGCTTCTTGTTGTCGTAAAGCCTCTTGTTGCACCGAGGGATAGTGGCCCAATTGTTGATATCCCAAGAGGATAAGTGTCGGAACCAACACGCTCAATCCCAACGGCCAGCGCCAACTCAAGCGGCCATATTGCCTCAGCCAAGGCCACCATATTCCCATCAAAATGATGAGTAATACTATCGCCAACCCCATCGCCAGTATCATCAGTGCCCCCCTCTCGAACCTGAGGCCGATAGGTTGCGAATTCGTAGCACTAATCCGCCGAGCAAACAGACCAACAGCACTCCCGGCCCAAACCACAGTATCAGTGTGGCACTGCGCAGCGGGGGGCGATAAAGCACAAAATCACCATAGCGCTGTGTCATCAGGGCCATAATTTCCTGAGAACTGTGCCCCGCCTCAACTAAACGGTAAACTTCTAAGCGCAAATCCTGCGCAATGGAGGATGTCGACTCCAGTAAGTTCTGATTCTGGCATTGAGGGCAACGTAACTCTTTTGCCAATGTCAGTGCCTGTTGTTGATTTTGCGATGAACTAAAATGGTAAGTATCCACCAAATGGGCTAACACCCACGGCGAAAATAACAGTGATAACATCAGCAATATCGCTTTCATGGAGCGCCCCCCTTAGCCCATTGCGCCAGTAATGGCGCAAACTGCTGCTGCCATATCTCCGGTGTCATCTCACCCGCATAGCGCTGACGAATAATTCCATCGGCATCAATAAGCCAGGTTTCTGGTGTGCCATACACTCCCATGGCTAACGCTAAAACCCCTTGTGGATCATAAAGATTCTTTTGATATGGGTTGCTGTAACGGTGGAGTGTGTTTAATGCGGCCTGACGATCGTCGCGGTAATTTAACCCGTAGAACTGCACTTCATGTAAGCGGTTGGCAATCTGACCTAATACTGCCAATTCGTGTTTGCAACTGGCACACCAACTGGCCCACACATTGATGACAGTCACTTTACCCAGCAGTTGGCTCCGCGTTATTTTTTTTTCGGGTTGCTGTAATTCAGATAATGAAAACCCCGGGAAGGGCTGGTTTTTCTCTGCCAACTCAACATGATGTGGGTCGCGACTTAGGCCACTGTAAAGCACGAGTCCCACAAAAAAGGCCAGCATCGGGACACACAACCAAGGCCACCGCTGTTTCATTTGTCCTCCGCAATATCACGGGTAACTCTGCCCCTGCGCCACAGGGTCAACACGCCGCCGAACACCATTATCAACGCGCCGCCCCAAATCCAACTGACCATCGGCTTATGATACAAACGCACGCTGTATTCCCCAGAACCCAAACTATCGCCTAGCACTGCATAAAAATCAGCAAAAAGGCCACTGGCTATCACGGGTTCAATCATCAACATTTCACGCGCTGTATAGTGCCGCCGCTCAGGTAGCAGCATGGTGATGGGTTGCCCATGCTGACTCACCGCAATATGTGCCCGTTCACTGGTGTAATTAGGGCCAACCAGTAGATCCGTTTGCTGATAAGTCAATTGGTAGCCCGCCAATGTCACCTGCCGGCCCGGTGACATACGGCTGCCCAGCTCCACCGAATGATATGAAGCGAACAGCATGCCCAATAAGCTAATGGCAACACCGCCATGAGTTAGCCATGACCGCCAACGTATCTTGAGAGCAAACAGCGGTGCAAATAATGCCCAAAGCGCCAATATGATGCCCGGCATCATGCCTGGCTGCCACGACGATTGAAGCAAGCCCGCACTCAATAGCGCGCCCAAGATAGCCAGCAAGGCGGGCACCGCCAGACGCCAGCGCGGGGTTTTAGGGCTTCGCTGCCAATCAGCAAAAGAGGCCGCCCCCATCAGCGATAATAGTAGTAACACAAAAGGCGTCAGCGTTTGGTTGAAGTAAGGTGCGCCAACAGAGAGCGAACCTAACCCCAAAGCACTGAAAACCAAAGGATATAACGTACCAATCAATACCGTGACTGCCGCAACACCTAATAATACCAGCGCGGCTAACAGCAAGGTTTCCAGTGAGAAAAGGCCGAAGTCAGCCGGGCGAATATTGCCTCGCACCCGCAGTGCAAATAACATCAATGAAATCAATGTTACAATGCCAAATAGCGCCAGCAGGGCCTCGCCTCGAGCGGTATCAACAGCAAAGGCATGGACTGAGGTCAATACACCGGAGCGGACAATAAACGTTCCCAGCAAGCAGAGCTGGAAAGTCACCAATGACAGCAAGATGCCCCATTGATGATACAAACCACGCCGCTCGCTAATAGCCAATACATGCAACAATGCGGTGCCCGTGAGCCAAGGGAGTAATGACGCATTTTCTACTGGGTCCCAGAACCACCAGCCTCCCCACCCCAATTCACTGTAGGCCCACCATGCCCCGAGTAAAATCCCGATGCTCAGTAAACTCCAGGCCGCCAATGCCCATGAACGGCTATAACGCGCTATATTCTGAGTACTTTTACTTTCAAGTAAGGCCGCAACCGCGAAAGCAAAACTGACGGCAAAACCGCTGTAACCCAGATACAGCAGTGGAGGATGAAATATTAACGCCAGATCCTGCAACATCGGGTTCAAATCACGCCCTTCCGCGAGTGTGGGGAATAAGCGCGCAAAGGGATTGGAGAAAAAGAGGATGAATACACTAAAAATAACCAATAGCCAGCCCATCACCCCCAGTGAGCGGGCAAAAAAGCGCAGCGGGAAATGGCGACGTAACAGGGCTAGCGCACTACTCCACAAGCTAAGTGCAAACAGCAGAAACAACATCGAGCCTTCGTGCCCGCCCCAAATGGCCGCAATCTTATAAAATAACGGAAGCCGGCTGTTTCCGTGCTGAGCCACATACAACACGGAGAAATCATCGGTGACAAAGCACCAGCCCAGTGTCAACATTGCCAGCGTGATAAATAAGGTGACGCCATAGCTGAGCAGCGGCAGCCAAAAGAGCAAAGGCACCCGCCGCCCATGCAAAGCAATAAAGGGCAAACAGCCGAGCAATAGCGCTAATGACGCCGCCGCCAGCAGTGAAAGCAGCCCCAATTCACTGGTCATGCCCTTTTATCCATCACTCAATTCTTCCATCGCCCTATTTCTCCCCTCATGCTACCGTCATTTGACCGGCATAAAGAATGAAAAAACGTAAAACGAACACGCCGAATAAGCTTAAACCGGAGACAGTAAACAGGAATGAAACCCGGTGCCGCACGTTAGGATTGCAATAGCGGTTTAGGACCAATGGCAGCACCATGCCGCAACCAATCACCCAGAACCAGAATATCAAAGCCCAGAAACCGCCACCCAATGCAACCGTCACCGCCACCTCTTTCTGTCCACCGCCGAACCATAACCCGGCAAAAAAGGCCAACAACAAAAAAAGCTCCAGCCACACCACCGGTTTTTCCAACCGATGAACAAAAGCCAATGCCGGGCTATGGAGCGGTTCTTTAAAGCAAGCAACTGAACACAGCACCATGGCGGCAATGCCGGAAGAAACGCCCGAGAATAGGAATAGCACCGGCAGTACCGGATTATTCAGCAACGGGTAGGTTTTCAAGGCAGATAACAGAAAACCGGTATAAGCCCCTAACGCGACCGCCAGGAACATCATCAGCGGCTCAAGTTTAGGTTCAATCGGGGCCAGTTTATTCAGCAACGTACTTACCCGGCTCAGCTTAGGATAAGGCTGTAATAATGCCGTTATCCAATGACGAAATAGCACCGCCAGCCAAACTAATAACACCACCATATAGATCTGAAATAACATCACTCCCAGCGACATAACCGAACTGGTGCTGTAGAAAAACATCAGTTTCCAGAAAGTCCACGGTCGGGTCAGAT
>NZ_JBLWEX010000265.1:0-24909 GCF_048323875.1 Yersinia sp. LJYL362 | reverse complement strand
TGATTTTCTTTAGGCGCGGTAAAGATGACAAGTTCCCGGCACCTGCGGTAGAGCCAGTTATCACTAACAATATCGTGCTAAAAAAACTGCGTGTGGCGTTTGAATTGAAAGACACCGATATGCATGATGTGTTCAACGCCGTCGAGTTTCCAGTATCCAAACCTGAGTTAAATGCTTTGTTCCGTAAAGAAGGCAGCAAAAACTTCCGCCCATGTGGTGATCAGGTATTGCGCTATTTCCTTAAGGGTTTGACATTACGTATACGTGGACCTAAAAAATAGAAATAATCATGTCGATATAAAATCAGATATTGATTGCCAGTAAAAGAGCAGGAGTAGCAATTTGCTATTCCTGTTTTTCGTTAATTAACGAGATAACCTCACTCTATTTTTAAATTAGCCTATCTCAGTTAGTCTTTTCTTTATATCTCTCCCCTTTCTGTGTTGCACTATATGTGCTCGTTTGTTGCGCAATAATGGTGCAGATAATTAGGCTGTATATCAGGCTATTTGGTCGAAATATTTATAATGTTAAATTAAATCATCAAGATATAAAACTGGCACGGCGATTGCGCAGAGTCATTCAATCTTGTGTGTTTTTACTCAACGACCAGAGGTTAACGCTATGCAACATCGTAACTTAATTAAGGTTTTTGCGCTTTCAGCTTCGGTTGTCAGTCTGGGTGTGGCTTTTGGCACACTGGCCGCTGATACTATTAAAGTGGGTATTTTGCACTCGTTGTCCGGCACGATGGCTATTTCTGAAACGCCCCTGAAAGATATGGCGTTAATGAGTATTGATGATATCAATGCGCACGGTGGAGTATTAGGTAAACAACTTGAGCCGGTTATTGTTGACCCGGCATCTAACTGGCCGTTATTTGCCGAAAAAGCACGGCAATTATTAACACAAGATAAAGTCGCGGTTGTTTTCGGTGCCTGGACTTCGGTCTCTCGTAAATCAGTTTTGCCCGTATTTGAAGAGCTTAATGGTTTACTTTTTTACCCAGTACAGTATGAAGGTGAGGAGATGTCACCGAATGTTTTCTACACCGGCGCGGCACCAAATCAGCAAGCTATCCCCGCAGTGGAATATTTATTGAGTGAAGATGGTGGTGCGGCGAAGCGCTTTATTCTGTTAGGTACTGATTATGTTTATCCGCGAACAACCAATAAAATTTTACGGGCGTTCCTGCACAGTAAAGGTATTCAGGATAAAGATATCGAGGAGGTTTATACCCCGTTCGGCTATAGCGATTACCAAACGATCGTGAGTAATATTAAAAAGTTCTCAGCTGATGGTAAAACTGCGGTTATCTCCACCATCAATGGTGATTCGAATGTTCCTTTCTACAAAGAATTAGCCAATCAGGGCATTAAAGCCACAGATGTGCCAGTCATTGCTTTCTCCGTGGGGGAAGAAGAACTTCGCGGTATTGATACTAAACCATTAGTGGGCAATCTCGCGGCGTGGAACTACTTCCAATCGGTAGATAATCCAACTAATAAAAAGTTTGTTGAGCAATGGAAAGCTTATGCCAAAGCTCACAAGTTGCCGAATGCTGATACCGCCGTGACCAATGACCCGATGGAAGCAACCTGGGTTGGCATGCATATGTGGGCGCAGGCGGTGGAGAAAGCCAAATCAACTGATGTGGATAAAGTGCGCGCTGCAATGGCTGACCAAACCTATCCAGCACCCTCCGGTTTTACCTTAACCATGGATAAGACCAATCACCATTTACATAAACCGGTGATGATTGGCGAAATCGAAGCTGATGGGCAGTTCAATGTGGTGTGGCAGACGGATGCCCCTATCCGTGCTCAGCCGTGGAGCCCATTTATCGCCGGAAATGACAAAAAACCGGATCATCCAGTGAAAACTACCCAGTAGCGCCGACTCTCCGGAGTCAGTCAAATGTTGCTGCCTCCGGTTCTTTTTTGCCACCTATCCGTGATGAGTGGGCCTATGAAATCGTTAATTCCTGTTTGGAGTAGAACGGCCAATGATTTGCTTAGGGCGATGCTGTGCCTGCTATTAGGCATGTCGACATTTGCGATGGCAGGGCCAGCTCATGATTTTGCTGCGGCTAATCGTTCGCAACAGGCCGCAATGTTGCAGCAATGGGCAACAGAACCGGATGCGAGTCGTTTAGCATTATTACAAGCGCTTAAACAAGAAACGTTAGTGATCGACAGTGCTGGGCAGGTTTTTGTTCAGAATCATCAGGTTTTCATCCCTTTAGAGGGGCTGTTACAACCCACTGACGTACCGAAGAAAATCTGGCTCAACAACCGGTTACGTATTTTGATTGCCAATGCTTTGGCGGCTCAACGGCTGGTCAGTGACGATGTATCTGTGCGTTTAAATGCGGCACAGGAATTACAGCAGCAGGCGCAAAGTGATCAACTGCCGCTACTTAATCAGCGTTTGAAATTAGAAACTGACAGCAAAGTCAAAGAAGCGCTGAACATTGCGCTGGCAAATTTACAACTGACCGACAGCAACCCGCAAATACGGTTAAATGCCGTACAACTGTTAGGGCAATCTGGCTCACCGCAGACTCAATCACGGCTGCAAAACTTAACTGATGCCAAGGTTGAGCCTGATGCACAGGTACGTGCTGCGGCGGCCAGTAGTTTAAAACAGGTGCAAAACCGATTGATGGTGGGAGAGGTGATCGGGCAGGTATTTAGCGGGTTGTCGCTGGGATCTATCTTACTGCTAGCCGCGCTGGGATTAGCCATCACTTATGGGTTATTGGGCGTTATCAATATGGCTCATGGCGAGATGTTGATGCTGGGAGCCTACTCCGCCTATTTAGTGCAATCCCTGTTTCAACAACTTGCTCCACATTGGTTGGCACTCTATCCATTGGTCGCTTTACCGGTTGCTTTCTTTATTACCGCCGGAATTGGTATGGCTTTAGAGCGAACCGTGATTCGACATCTGTACGGCCGCCCACTAGAAACCCTGCTAGCAACCTGGGGGATCAGCTTGATGCTTATTCAAGGGGTACGGATGATTTTTGGCGCGCAAAATTTGGAAGTGGCTAACCCTGCCTGGCTATCGGGTGGAGTGCAACTTTTACCTAATCTGGTTCTACCGTGGAATCGGATTGCCGTTATCGCTTTCGTTATGATTATTTTGCTACTCACTTGGTTATTGCTGAATAAAACTCGCCTTGGATTGCAGGTGCGGGCAGTGACACAAAACCGTGCAATGGCCGCGTGTTGCGGGGTAGCAACTGGGAAAGTCGATATGTTGGCTTTTGGATTAGGGTCTGGTATTGCTGGCTTGGGTGGCGTTGCGCTATCGCAGCTTGGGAACGTCGGCCCGGAATTAGGGCAGGGTTATATCATCGACTCTTTCCTGGTGGTGGTGCTTGGCGGGGTCGGGCAATTAGCTGGCAGTGTTGTGGCCGCTTTGGGGTTGGGCATGCTAAATAAAATTCTGGAACCGCAGATCGGTGCAGTGCTGGGCAAGATATTGATTTTAGGGCTGATCATTTTGTTTATTCAAAAACGACCACAAGGTCTGTTTGCCCTCAAGGGCAGGGTGAGTGACTAATGAATCAACCTTTGGCGATAACCTTGGCGAAGAAAGCCCCAATCCTTAGTCTGTCATTAGCAGGTATAGTCACTATTTTACTGTTTATTCTTCCTTTTTTGGCATTACTGCCTGCGGATAACCCACTGGCTATCTCGACATATACATTAACTGTTGTTGGTAAAATTCTGTGTTATGCAGTGGTTGCCATTGCATTAGATCTGGTGTGGGGCTATGCCGGATTATTATCTCTCGGCCATGGCTTATTCTTTGCCCTAGGGGGATATGCCATGGGAATGTACCTGATGCGGCAAGCTGCTGGTGATGGTTTGCCCGCTTTCATGTCTTTTCTCTCATGGTCTGAATTGCCGTGGTTTTGGAGTGGTAGCCAATATTTTATTTGGGCATTGTGCCTGATTGTAGTGGTGCCCGGTTTATTGGCTTTTATTTTTGGTTACTTTGCCTTTCGCTCCAAAATAAAAGGTGTCTACTTTTCCATTATGACTCAGGCATTAACCTACGCCGGCATGCTGCTATTTTTCCGCAATGAAACCGGTTTTGGTGGCAATAACGGTTTCACCGGTTTTACAACTATGTTGGGTTTTTCGGTATCAGCAACCTCCACACGTATTGCCTTATTTTTGGCAACACTCGCACTGCTTATTGCCAGTTTGGCTCTCGGGTTTGCCGTGGCGCGAACCAAATTTGGTCGGATACTGACCGCGGTGCGCGATGCTGAAAACCGCCTGACATTCTGTGGCTATGATCCTAAAGGTTTCAAGCTGTTTATCTGGACATTATCAGCCGTGTTGTGTGCCTTGGCGGGCGCGCTATATGTGCCGCAGGTTGGTATTATTAATCCCAGTGAAATGTCACCCACTAACTCCATTGAAGCTGCAATTTGGGTTGCGTTAGGTGGGCGTGGCACTTTGATTGGACCGGTACTGGGGGCTGGCATTGTCAATGGTGCAAAAAGCTGGTTCACCATGGCAATGCCTGAATAC
Organism: Yersinia sp. LJYL362; assembly: GCF_048323875.1. Classification (NCBI taxonomy): domain Bacteria; kingdom Pseudomonadati; phylum Pseudomonadota; class Gammaproteobacteria; order Enterobacterales; family Yersiniaceae; genus Yersinia; species Yersinia sp. LJYL362. Next base: position 20,356 of record NZ_JBLWEX010000265.1, on the reverse strand, counting down.
TGGCAATTCTTCCTCGGTTTGATCTTTATTTTAGTGACGTTGTTCTTACCTAAAGGGGTTATTGGCTTGCTGAGACGGGGAAAAGACAAATGAGTCGATTTCAAATCACAGAACAACTGATTTACCCTGAAATTATTGCTCAGGAACCCGGTGTGGTACAGCATGCAGCGGATAAGTACCGTCAGCAGCGGGACCCGGTACTGGCTCTGGAAGATATCAATGTCAGTTTTGATGGTTTTCAGGTGTTGAGGAACCTTTCTCTGCAAATAGGCGTCGGTGAACTGCGTTGTATTATCGGCCCAAACGGTGCAGGCAAAACAACGCTGATGGATGTCATTACCGGTAAAACTCGCCCACAGAGTGGCAAGATGATGTACGACCAGCACCATGACCTCTCTGTTATGAATACAATTGAAATTGCTCAGGCGGGGATTGGGCGAAAATTCCAAAAACCGACAGTATTTGAAGCGTTGAGTGTGTTCGAAAATCTTGAACTGGCCCAAAAAAGCACCAAAACTGTTTGGGCCAGTTTGCGCGCTAAGTTAAACAGTGAACAGCGGGATCAAATTGATGAAACGTTAACTATGCTGCGCCTAAGTAATATGCGTCAGCGGCCCGCAGGTTTGTTATCTCATGGGCAGAAACAGTTTCTTGAAATTGGGATGTTATTAGTACAAGACCCACATTTGCTGTTGTTGGATGAGCCAGCCGCTGGGATGACGGATGCAGAAACGGCTTATACCGCCGAGCTGTTTAACCAATTGGCTGGGAAGCATTCATTGATGGTGGTGGAGCACGATATGGGGTTTGTGGAGACCATTGCCGACCATGTCACCGTATTACATCAGGGGCAAGTGTTAGCTGAGGGAACTCTAGCCGAGGTGCAGGTAAATGAGCAGGTAATAGAGGTGTATTTAGGGCGCTGAATCGCTCTGACTCTGCGTTGTCTCCCCCTCATTTGGGTTGACCAAACTTCGGGGGATCGCGCCTTGATTCACAGCGGTTGCGCAGCTTTCTTTTCATATCTCGTTATCTGGGTATTTAAGGGCAAAATATGCTGAAAGTGAATGAACTTGATCAATATTATGGTGGAAGCCATATCTTGCGCGGCTTGTCATTCGAGGTAGCCATAGGTGAGGTAACTTGCTTATTGGGCCGTAATGGTGTGGGTAAAACAACATTACTGAAATGCCTGATGGGGCTAGTACCAGCCAAGAACGGTACCATTACTTGGGAGGGGAAAGATATTAGCCATCAATCACCCCATCAGCGAGTTAAAGAGGGGATTGCCTATGTGCCACAAGGGCGGGAAATTTTCCCCCGATTAACAGTAGAAGAGAACATCCTGTTAGGTCTTTCCCGCTTCTCCGGTTCACAAAGTCAGGTTGTGCCAGAACATATTTATCAACTCTTCCCCGTTTTGCTGGAAATGAAACATCGCCGTGGCGGTGATTTATCGGGCGGACAGCAGCAACAACTGGCCATTGGGCGGGCGCTGGCTTGCCAACCTCGTTTGCTCATTCTTGATGAACCCACAGAAGGCATTCAGCCCTCGGTTATTAAGGAGATCGGTTTAGTTATCAAGACACTGGCAGCCAAAGGGGATATGGCTATTTTGTTGGTTGAGCAATTTTATGATTTTGCCGCAGAGCTGGCGGATAGCTATCTGGTGATGTCTCGCGGCAAAATTGTCCAGCGAGGTCACGGTACCGATATGGAGCTTGAGGGTGTCCGTAGCCTGGTCGCTATTTGAGTTATTTTATGACAGCTTAGTGCTATCGATTGGGAGCGAATCAGAAGCACCCCATTCAGCCCAAGAACCGTCATACAGTGCTACAGACGGTGCATTGACAGCAGCTAATCCCAGAGCAACGACCGCAGCTGTAACACCTGAACCACAGCTGGTAATAATGGGTTTGGTTAAATCCACCCCTTGGGCGGCAAAAATAGCTTCCAGTTCTTGTGGTGATTTCAGGTTACCATTCTCAACCATACTCCCCCAAGGCACATTAATACTGCCGGGGATGCGACCAAGACGCAATCCAGGACGAGGTTCTGGTTCCAAAGCTTTGAATCTGCCGGCTGGACGAGCATCTAAAATCTGTATTTCATTGTTTCCCAGTGCGGCTAAAACCTCATGAACATTTTTGACAGCAGCATCATTGAATGTTGCGTTGAAGGTTTGAGGTGTTGGGAATGTTGGGCCGCTTTCTAATGCAAAACCTGCCTGTTGCCATCCACTAAAACCACCGGCCAGTATATATACTTTTTGGGCACCGAAGATACGGAATGTCCACCAAACCCGCGGTGCTGAAAATAGGTTGCCATCATCATAAATGACTAAGGTATGCTGTTCACTGGCCCCTAATTGGCCGACCATCTCACTGAATACTTGTGGAGATGGCAACATATGAGGCAAATCGGTGCTGCTATCTGCAATTGCATCAATATCAAAGTAAACAGCTCCGGGGATATGCCCTTGCTCAAACTCGGCCTGAATATTTCTTTTGGGGATTAATCCTGGCGGTGACATTCTGGCATCCAGAATAACGATATTGGTATCATCAATATGTTCTGCCAGCCATCGTGGTGTAACCAAAAAAGATGAGTTCATAGCAATTTACCTGTCGAAATTATAAAGAAGCCGCTTAGTTGAGTGCTTCATCGTGGTGTTCACTATATAACGAAATTACCGTATTGAAACCCAGAGTTGTCAGCAATGCATATTGCCCCGCAAAATTTAAATTTATAGTTTCATTTATTTCATAAAAAGAATAAATAATTCATTTGTTTTTCTTTTGTGATTTATTTTTGTGAGCTAAGCGGTTTGGTTTACTACTTGTTAATGCAAAATTTCATAGGACTGGGAAGATTAAATGAGTTGCTTCGCAAAAAAGGCTTTTCATTCCGATTTAATCTTGAATATGAAATTTTAATTTCGTATAACCGTTGATAAGTAGAGGCTCCTCGTGGGGCCTTAATTCTAAACAAGCGAGGGGAATAGAATGCAAAAGGTTCGAATTGGCCTTATTGGTACCGGTTATATTGGTCGCTGTCATGCTATTGCTTATGCGCAGGTTGCGACGGTTTTTCCTTTAAAGGGTTTGCCTGTATTAGAAATGCTGGCAGAAGTCACACCTGAGTTGGCTCAACAACGAGCTGAAGAATTTGGTTTTTCCCGATCAACTGCAAATTGGCAAGAATTGGTCTCTGACCCCGCTATTGATGTCGTAGATATTTGTGCGCCAAATTTCTTACACAAAGAAATGGCTCTTGCGGCTATAAGCCATGGTAAGCATGTTTATTCCGAAAAACCGCTGGCTCTTAATGCCGCAGATGCCAAAGAAATGGTCGAGGCAGCACGCGCGAAAGGAGTGAAAACGTTGGTGGGATTCAACTATATGAAGAACCCAACTAGTCAGTTAGCCCGCGAGATCATTGCCAATGGCGAGATTGGCGACATCGTGCATTTTTATGGCACTCATAATGAAGATTATCTGGCAGACCCGCAAACGCCGTTGGATTGGCACTGCACTAAGGCGCAGGCGGGGTTAGGAGCATTAGGTGATCTAGCCGCACACATTGTCAATATGGCCCATTATCTGGTGGGTGATATCACTAATGTATGTGGTGATATGCAGACGCTGATTAAGCAGCGGCCTGATCCAAAAAATCCCTCATTGTTACGTGAAGTAGAAAATGAAGATCAGGCAAGTGCGCTGGTTCGTTTTGCCAATGGGGCAATGGGGACTATTGAGACTTCACGTATTGCTTGTGGTCGCAAAATGGGTTTGACCTATGTGGTCACAGGAACCAAAGGCACAATCAGTTATTCCCAAGAACGAATGGCTGAATTGCAGCTCTATCGCCACGATGAACCCCAGTCCAGGCAAGGGTTTAAAACATTGCTTACAGGGCCACTGCACCCCGACTATGCAGCATTTTGTGTAAGTGCTGGGCATGGTATTGGATTTAACGACCAAAAAACGGTCGAGATCCGTGATTTGATTAACGGAATTGCTGCCGGTGATCGTATGTGGCCGGATTTTGAGGAAGGCTGGAAGGTCTCCAGAGTACTCGATGCTATTGCTACTTCAGCAGAAGAACTGTGCTGGGTTAATGTAGCTGAAAATTGATGTGGTTCGTCATTGCTCATTGATCAAAGCTTTTTGAGTTTAGCCAGATCAAAACAGAAGGCGATTATCACATTCTCATATTTACATAGTATTTTAAGTTAGTTAGCAGCAGGGATCATTAAGCTGATACTGGTGAGAATTATGCCAAGTATGAGTCCTCAATATGCCTGCTGCTGATACCAAATCTAATCACCGTGGAGCCGGGGCTGCTCATTATCTTAGCGAGCAACAACGGGCTAGAATAAAACTATTGTCTCGCTCTTGGGTATGGCGGCTGGAATTGCCTACCTGGATATTGATAGGGGTTATTTATACTGGTTGGTTTGCCTGTGTTATTTATTGGCAGCAATTAGGCACAGTGCTGGGAAGCATACTGCTAATATTATTTACCGCATGGTATATGTCACTACAACATGAGCTGATTCATGGTCATCCAACTCGTTGGCGAGTGGTAAATCAGCTGTTAGGTACTTTGCCACTGGCAGTATGGTACCCCTATGGTCTTTATCGTGACTCCCATATTCAACACCATAAAGATGAGGATCTGACTCATCCTGAAAAAGATCCAGAGTGCTATTATTACACCGCAAAGCAATGGCAACATTTTCCACAATTATTCAAAGGTATTGTCCGTATTAGCAATACCTTTTCTGGCCGATTAATTTTGGGACCCGCGTTAGATATCATCGCCACCATTCGCAGTGCAATCCGTGCTTTTATTACTGGCGATCGTTCGGCCATTACAATGTGGTTGGTTCATTTGGGTTTACTTGGCTTCTTGTTTTACTGGATGGCTGGTTATGGTATTTCGACTATTTTTTATATTTTGGTAATTAGCTATCCCGCCCTTAGTTTGACCAAAGTAAGATCCTTTTTTGAGCATCGCGCGGCTGAAAACAGTGCAGCACGTTCAACTCTGAATGAGGCCGCATGGCCATGGCGTCTACTCTTTTTAAACCTCAATTATCATTTGGTTCACCACGATTTACCGGCTTTGCCCTGGTATGGACTACGCCGGATTTATCTGGAAAGTCGGGTTCAATATCAGCATCGCAGCGAGCAATTTGTGGTGAATGGCTATACTGAATGGTTCGAAGCATTTGTTTTTACAGCTTTGGAGATAGAAATTCATCCTTTTTACGATAGTGAAAATAAAGCTCCGGCTGAGGAAAGGCTGCACACTGTAATTGACAGGGGAGATGGGCATACCGAGTCAGTCTAAAATGACTTATCAAAGTGAAAATGAAGGCATCAGACCATCTACAAAATCGGAGGTATTGTTTTCACTTATCTGTATTTTACTGTTGTTATATACAGCTATTTATGTAATCTTAACAGTCATCCTTGTCAGTAACACGCATTTAAATACTTAGCTATCATACTGTTATCTATAGATGTAGCAGGCCAGTTAGCCTAGTCTGACTTGAATAATATATTTAATATCAATTGGTTATTTGGTTTATTTTCGACTAAATCTAATATGGTTGCTGATTTGTTAATGGTTTTGGTTTTTATGCCTGGCTGAATTGGCATTTCACCGATATTAATGAATGAACTTTCAATAACCCTTGAGCACATAGAGGTAAAGCATGGCAAAGACCTTAACCCGTAGCCGGATTTTTGTGTTAGCTACAGTAATGTTGGCTGTTTCAGGTGGCGCGTCACAGGCTGCTGATACTGTCCGTGTTGGCTCAAAAATTGATACTGAAGGCTCGTTGCTGGGCAATATTATTGTGCAGGTTCTTGATGCTAATGGGATTAAAACAACTAATAAATCCCAGTTGGGTACCACCAAAGTGGTGCGCGGAGCTATCACAGCGGGTGAGATTGATATTTACCCTGAATACACGGGTAATGGTGCATTTTTCTTCTCTGATGAAAAAGATCCTGCCTGGAAAGATGCGAAAGCAGGTTATGAAAAAGTAAAAGCACTGGATTATGAGAAAAATAAACTGGTGTGGCTTTCACCGGCACCAGCGAACAATACCTGGACCATTGCTGTTCGCCAGGATTTGGCTAGTGCGAATAATTTGAAAACCCTGGATGATTTAGGCAAATGGATTAATGCGGGTGGCAAATTCAAATTGGCTGCCTCAGCTGAGTTTATTGAAAGACCTGATGCCCTGCCTGCTTTCCAACAAGCATATGGCTTCAAATTGAACCAAGACCAACTCTTGTCATTGGCTGGTGGTGACACCGCGGTAACAATTAAAGCCGCCGCTGAGCAGACCTCGGGAGTGAATGCCGCCATGGCGTATGGCACCGATGGCCCGGTAGCGGCACTAGGTCTGCAAACGCTGGAAGATACCAAAGGTGTACAACCTATCTATGCGCCAACCCCAATAATCCGTGAAGCCACACTGAAAGCGCATCCTAATATCCCTGCTTTGCTTGATCCCGTATTTGCCACTCTTGATAGTGCAACCTTGCAAAAACTGAATGCTCGTATTGCGGTTGAAGGTCAGGATGCTAAGAAAGTCGCTGCCAATTACCTGAAAGAAAAAGGGTTTGTAAAAGGATAGTCATGTGTATCAGGGAGGGTGCTATAGCTATCAATATGTATAGCATTCCCCAATAAACAGATAATTCATTGTTTCTTTTAGGATTATCTGTCATGGAGATGGATTTTTATGTCTGTAAAAAACCGAGTCCTGTTATCGCTGGTTATTTTGATGATTTTATCAGGAGTCGGGCTTTCTTTTGTCAGCCATGCACCCAATCGGTTGATATCAGGGCAGGGAATTTCATTAATATCGTTGATAACAGGGCCAGTTTGGTGGTTGTTATTACCGATATTGATGCTGGCTAGCTTCGCTTTCTTTAAACAAAGTACTGTGCTGTATTGGACCACAGTTTTGATAGCCGAACTGCTGTTATTCGGTTTGTTGTTACTGGCTGGCACAACTGCTACACAACTTGCTGGCGGCGAAGAAAGCCTGGTTCGTACATCTCTTGGCGGTGGTTTTTGGCTGATGAGTGGGATGAGCATTTTGATTGCTATCGATAGCTTGTCTCGTGCGGTTGTGAATCCTATCTGGCGCAGTATGGCTAATGTTTTGCTGCTTCTGCCCGTCGTAATATTGCTAGCTACGGGGCAACTCGATCAACTGTCATTGCTGAAAGAATACGTTAATCGGCAAGATGTGTTTAATGATGCGTTATGGCAACACCTTCAAATTCTGTTTGCAACGTTAGTGCCAGCGATGCTTTTGGGTATTCCTCTTGGCCTGTTCTGCTTCCGGTCTCCTCGCTTTCAAGTTGCTGTTTTTTCAACATTAAATATTATTCAAACTATTCCATCCATTGCTTTATTTGGTCTGCTGATTGCACCTTTGGCTGGATTGGCTGCGGCTATTCCCTGGCTGGCAGAGCATGGAGTGAGTGGTATCGGGTTAGCGCCAGCGATTGTCGCACTGGTACTTTATGCCTTATTGCCGCTAGTACGTAATGTAGTTGCCGGGTTAGACGCTGTACCAGACAGTGTTGTTGAATCGGCACGAGGAATGGGAATGACCCGCAGTCAGTTGTTCTTTCGGGTGCAGATACCCATTGCCATGCCACTTATTGTATCTGGAGTTCGGATTATTGCCGTGCAGACAGTCGGGTTGGCTGTTGTCGCCGCACTAATTGGTGCGGGTGGCTTAGGCGCGATTGTATTTCAAGGTTTGCTCAGCAGTGCATTGGATTTGGTGCTGTTGGGTGTAATCCCCGTGGTAGTGATGGCGGTTGTAGTTGATTCGCTGTTTAAATTCATCGTTATTTTTATGGATACTTCGCATCGATGATTCATTTCCATCAGGTAAGTAAATATTTTGCCGGCAAACGGGCTGTAGATAACCTAACGTTACAAATAGCGAAAGGGGAATTTACGGTATTGATAGGTACCTCGGGTTCCGGTAAGTCGACCACACTAAAAATGATTAACCGACTTATTGAGCATGATGAAGGGGAAATCCATTTTGCCGGAGAGGAAATACGTAATTATAAGCCCGAAGATATACGCCGTCGCATGGGTTATGCCATCCAATCAATAGGGCTATTCCCCCATTGGACTGTGGAACGCAATATTGGCACCGTACCACAATTGCTCAAATGGCCTCAGAAGCGTATTCGACAGCGGGTGATTGAATTGCTTGAACTATTGCATCTGGATCCAGAACAATTTCTTTATCGTTATCCTCATCAATTGTCAGGTGGACAGCAACAAAGGGTCGGTGTTGCCCGAGCTTTGGCCGCAGATCCAGAAGTATTGCTGATGGATGAACCCTTTGGGGCATTAGACCCAGTGACTCGTTCGGCATTGCAGTTCGAAATTACCCGTATTCATCAATTATCGGGGCGGACTATTGTGCTGGTTACCCATGATATTGATGAAGCATTGGCTTTGGCTGACCGTATAGTATTGATGGATGGTGGGCGAGTTATCCAACAAGGGACACCTCTGGAAATGTTAACTCAGCCCGTGAATGACTTTGTTCGTGATTTTTTTGGCCGCAGTGATTTAGGCATTAAGTTGTTGTCACTCGGGCGAGCCGAACAACGTATCAGGCGCGGTGAAACTATGATAGGGCAGCCCATACTGGGTACAACGAGCTTGCGAGAAGCACTTTCTCTGTTTGTGTCACGCCAGACAGATAAATTGCTGGTAGCCGATGAACAGGGGCAACCATTGGGGGTACTTTATTTTGCTGATTTGATTGCGGATGCAGATAGGGGCGAAGTATGAAACCGACTGCCGTCAACATTAGTGAGGATAAAAAGTGTCTGATGGAGAAGCTTAAATCAGGGCTACTGTGCGGGTTAACTGACCCTCTTTGTTGGGCATTGCTCTTATTGGCTGGTCTGGTTTTTGGTATGACCTCCTTGGGGGGCTTTTTTTCAGCGTTATTCCCTGATCTCGACAGGCCTATATATGTGCAAGATACATTTTGGTCACTGGTAGTTGCCCATATTTTCCTGGTGCTAATTTCCAGCATTATCGCTGTTTTTATTGGGGTGAGCGCCGGTGTTGCCGTGACGCGTCCAGCAGGGAAAGAGTTTCGTTCGGTGGTAGAAACTATTGTCGCGATGGGGCAGACATTTCCCCCTGTAGCGGTGCTTGCTATTGCTGTGCCAGTGATGGGATTTAGCGAAAAACCCGCGATTATTGCTTTGGTGCTTTATGGTTTATTACCTATTTTACAAGGGACTATTACAGGTGTTGAGTCTGTTTCCCGGGATATCCGTGAGGTTGCTGAAGGCGTAGGAATGAGCGCTAGACAGATCTTGTGGCGAGTGGAATTACCGTTGGCTGCGCCAGTTATTGTCGCGGGGATCCGAACGTCAGTCATTATCAATATTGGTACTGCTGCTATTGCTTCCACAGTAGGGACGAAAACCTTGGGATCGCCAATTATTATTGGACTGAGCGGATTTAATACCGCCTATGTTATCCAGGGAGCTATTGTGGTTGCTTTATTGGCGATTATTACCGATATGATCTTTGCACGATGGAATCGGCGTTTATCTCGCTGGAGAGAATTGCAGTCTCTTCCTGTAGCAAAAAATCACTGATACTTCGATTTTTACTGATCTCCTAAGTAGGTGCTAATATTGATTTCACTGCCGATGTACGGGGTTAGGCCAGTACAAGATGTGCAACCTTTTTTGCAATTATTGTTGCAGCAATTGCACAAACATGGCATCACTGCAGCTCCCGAGCAATTATGTTGGCCCTCAGATTTACTGCAACATTGGCGTGATCCTACACTGCTTTTAAGTCAGACCTGTGGTTTTCCTCTCGTGACTCTATTACAACAGCAAGTTCAGTTGGTTGGCGCATTCAGCTATCAATCACCTTATTGCTCAGGGGAGTATTACCGCAGTTTAGTGGTGGTCCGTGCAGATGAAGAAGGGCGGCAGCTTTCTGACTTTCGCTCTCGTGTCGTTGCATTCAACAGCACAGACTCCCAGTCAGGATATAATGCTTTGCGTGCTTTGATTGCGCCACTGGCGATCAATGGGAAGTTCTTTTCTCGTGCAGTAGCTTCGGGTGGACACTATCGTTCTATCGAAATGATTCAACAGCGGCAAGCAGATATTGCCGCGATAGATTGCGTGAGTTTTGCATTATTACAACGTGATAACCCATCAGCGCTTGCCGGATTAAAAATTATCGCGCAAACCGATATTGCTCCAGGCTTGCCATTGATTACCTCGTTAGCGACATCCAAAGAGCAGCTAAACCAGATACGTCAGGCTATAACAGCCACTGTCAATTCTCCCGAGGCAAGCTCTGCTAAGGATAAATTATTGATCAAAGGATTTAGCACATTGCCGTGGTCGGCCTATGGCGTGATTAAGCAGATGGAAAAAAAGGCTGCGGCATTAGGCGTAATCACGCTTTAACACAAGGAATATTGAAGCCCTGATTCTTGATGAAGTATGTTGAGGTACAGACATAAGACGGCAGTAAAATGCTGTCTGAGGTTAATGACAAAGTGCCCGTAACGGTGAAAACAGGCAGATCGTAAAGACGCCGTAAACCCTTCCCTGTGGGCTCGAGCCGCGCCGTCCCTGGCGCGGACGCTTTACTCTTCTACCTGTCTTCGCCTTGCAAGATCGAGTTCTTAGGGGTTGTCAGCAGTCTGAGACGGCAGTAAAATGCCGTCTTATGTCTGATTATGAATAACTACAGCAGGCCGCCACCCTCAACATCAATCACGCTACCGGTCATGAAGCTATTTTCCAGTAATAAGATATAGGCGCTAGCAATATCAACCGGTTGGCCCACTCTGCCCACCGGCAGTGATGCACTAACTTTGGTAAACATGGCCTGACGCTGTTCACTGTTTATTCCGCTATAGGCTTCAGTTGCGGTTACACCAGGGCTGACAATATTGACCCGGCGCGGTGCCAGTTCTTTGGCTAATTGCTTACCGACAGCTTCTAATGCCGCATTGATGGCTGTTTTAATAAACTGGCCACTGATAAATTTGCGTGATAACAAGCCTGATGTCAGTGCTATTGAACCCTGTTCATTGAGATAAGGCAAAGCTGCCTGAATCGCCCGTAGAGCACCCCACAACTTCACATCAAAATTTTCCTGAGCTTCAGTGAGAGAGGTTTCCGCTAAAGGTTTGGCTTTCACTGCTGGCCCGGCGGTGATGACCAAATGATCAAATGCCCCAACTTGGCTAAATACCCTTTTTAATGAATCTTCATTAGTCATATCTGCGGACATACGCAGTATGGCGTTATTATCACTGGAAGACATTGACCCAACTGAACGTCGCGAAACCAATACCACTTTGGCTCCCCGAGCCACCGCAGCATAAGCCACTGCTGCCCCGATACCGCTGTTTCCACCCAGAATAACTACTTTTTGCTGGTTTAATGAATAGCTGAATTGATGCTGTGCCGATGTAGTGATGCTCATAATAAGTCCCATGCTGGAGGAATGATTTTTAATATTTATCTATACTCAATCATTGAAAGTAATTGAACAATCGACTAAAAAGACAATCACTTATAAAGGAATTTTAATAATGATCTCATTTAGTGATTTGGATGTCTTTGTTCGCACGGTTGACTGCGGGAGTTTGTCTGAAGCGGCTCGTCGGTTGAATATAACGCCAGCAGCGGCCAGCATTGCAGTAAAGCGTCTGGAATCACAATTAGGCGTTCGCTTGTTGGTACGCTCAACCCGCAGTTTACGGCTAACAGAGGAAGGTATTAGTTATCTGGATAGTGCGCGTATTGCACTAGGGGCATTAATTGAGGGGGAGCAGGCCATTCAGCGGAAAATGACCGGATTATCTGGGGTTTTGCAACTTTCAGCGCCTTCAGATTTTGGTCGCAATTTATTAGTTAACTGGCTCAATGATTTCAAGCAACAACATCCGCATATTCAATTGCACTTGTTACTTAATGATCGTCACGCAGATCTCTTTCGCGAACCCGTGGATATCGCTTTACGTTTTGGCGTGCCGACTGATTCCAGTTTGGTGGCACTACCTGTTTTGTCTCGCCATCGGCGGATGCTCTGCGCCAGCCCAGCCTATCTTGCCCGGAATGGTGTGCCGCAAACGCCAGCACAATTGGTGAATCATCAATCGGTGTTATATCAGCGTAATGGCCGCCTTTATAATCAATGGCGATTAATGCGGCAAGACGATATTCAGGAAGTCACTATGTCTGGTGAATACATCAGTGATGATGGTGAAATTGCCCGGCGTTGGGCACTGACGGGGCTGGGGATCGCCAATAAAGCGGCTATTGATGTGATAGCGGATATCCGTGCAGGGCGTTTGGTTCAGGTACTACCGGATTGGCAGGGAGAGGTTTTACCCTTAAATTTATTATGCCCCCACCGCTCACAGGTGTCAGAACGGGTTAGGGGCTTGCAGACTTTTTTGCAGCAGCGATGCCGCGAATGGATGGAAACTTACGGTGATTCCTGACCGTTATTGGATAAGCCCGCAGGGCCAATATCAGACAAGGGACTGGACTGCGTGGTTTCAGTTTCAAGTGGGGTGGTTGAACGGGTATAAATGTTCAGTCCAGCCAGAAAAACGCCACCTAATGAACTCAGAGCCATTACCGCAATCAGGATAATGAGTGCTTTTCTCAGCATAATTATTTTCACTTTTTATCTAAACAGCGTGAATTATAGCCCGTTGGCTAAATGAAACAACCATGTTGCATTCTCGGACAATTAGCGTGGTTTGAACAAAAATTTCCCCAGCGTCACCAAAACCACTGCAGAAACAATGACAGCTAACGCGCACCATTCCGTGGTGGATAGACTTTCACCGGCAAAACCAATGCCCAACAATACTGCAACTACCGGATTTACATAGGCATAGCTGGTTGCAACAGCGGGACGGACATTTTTCAGCAAGAACATGTAAGCACTGATAGCCAGCATGGAACCAAAAACAATCAAATAGAGGAGTGAGAGGATTCCTCCCATTGAGGGCATTTGATTGAGTTCTTCGCCGCTTAATGCACTGGCAAGTAACAGAACAACGCCAGCAACCAGCATTTGTGCTGCACCAGACATCGCTCCACTTGGCAACGCCAGCCGTGAGCTCCAAACCGAGCCGAATGCCCAACTGGCAGACGCCAGTAATATCAACATCGCACCTAGCGGGTTACCTAATAAGTTACTGCCGGTGTTGAGTAATATAATGCCCACTAACCCGAGAGCTATGCCCGACCATTCCAGCTTAGTATTACGCATTCCCCATAACATACTGAAACACAAAGTGAATAATGGAACGGTCGCGACCATAACGGCAGCAATACCGGAGGGGACATGTTGGTGTTCTGCAATGGTGACCAACCCATTACCGATAGCCAATAATAAAATACCAATTGCGCTGGCACCCATCCATTGGCGCAAAGTCGGCAGAGCATGACCGCGAATAGCCAGGAAGCTGAACAGTAAGACTCCGGCAATCAGGTAGCGTAATCCCGCCATCATCAACGGTGGCCAGCTTTCGACCCCGATTCGAATGACCAGATAGGTAGAACCCCAGACGAAGTATAAGGTGAACAGTGAACCGACTAGCAACCACAGATTACGGTTATTTTGCTTCAGCATAGTTATTCAATAGGAAAGGAACAGTAAAACAGAGATGTATCAGTAAACATGAGAATAGTGATGGTTACCAAAGGTTTTTATTATTTTTTTACGTTTTAATTTTTCGTCTAAAATTTTCGTTAAAACAGAGGGTTATTCTTATGGTTAACCACTGCTGGGTTAATAGACAGTGACAAAAGCTACTCTTCTCAAGAAAGCAAAAATTGCTTCAGGCATGATGCATAAAATCAGGTGGTTCAACTGAGCTTATATGACAATTATCAGACAAGGTGAGTGATTTATGGGGCCGATGGGGAGTCAGATTAGAATACGCAGTACTAATCTTATACGTGCTTATTCCGGCCTGGTGGCACTGTTGTCACTGTTTATGATGCCAGTAGCCGAGGCGGCACAGAGTGAATATGCTTTTTTATCTTCCAGCGTGTTACAGCATAACCAACGGGCTATCGCGCAAAATAACGAGAAAGGGCAAGAGCAGAGCCCCGTGGCAACACAGCAGGCTTATCGCCAGTTATTGCAGCAAGCGGACAAAATACTGAAACAACCCAACCCCAGTGTCATGGATAAAAATAGAGTTCCGCCCAGTGGCTCTAAGCATGATTATCTGAGTCTCAGTGCGTATTGGTGGCCAGATAGTCAAAAAAGTGATGGTTTACCTTGGATACGCAAAGACGGGCAGATTAATCCCGCCAGTAAAAATGAAGACAGTGATGGTGTACGTTTGGCTGATTTTACTGCAAAGGTACAGGCATTGACGTTAGCTTGGTATTTTTCCGGTGAACAGAAATATGCGGATAAAGCCATTAGCATGATTAGAACCTGGTTTATTGACCCAGGTACTCGCATGAATCCTAACCTGGACTTCGCTCAGGGAGTACCGGGAATTGCCGCAGGGCGCGGAACTGGAGTTTTGGATGGGCGTTACTTTGCCACTCGCATTGTCGATTCGTTGATTATGCTACAGCAGAATACAAACTGGACGGTGCAAGATGAAAAGCAGATTCGGCACTGGATGACAGAGTATCTACAGTGGTTACGCTACAGTGCAGCAGGTAAAAAAGAAGCTGCGGCGCAGAATAATCACGGCAATTGGTATGCGGTACAAGTCGCGGGTATCGCCTGGTATTTGCAACAACCGAGTGTTGTGGTTGAGATGACAGAGTTGCTGAAAACCAAACTGAATACCCAATTAGCAGCAGATGGTTCACAGCCGCTGGAGTTGGCGCGAACACGCTCATTCCATTACAGTTATTTCAGTTTGCAAGCGGCTATACTGATGGCCCAATTGGCAGATAAAGTTCATGTCGACCTGTGGCATTACCACACTCCGAATGGCAGTGGTCTAATTAAAGCGCTTGATTTTATGGCCCCTTTCTCTGACGAGCAAAACAAATGGCCCTACCATAGTCTTGATCATATTGGTGTACGACTCGTGCCTCTGATGGTCCAGGCAGACCAAGCGTTGGGTGAAAATCGCTATCAACAATGGATACAGCAAGCTGATTTTTCCGCTACAAATAACAAGCGAAGAGGTGCGGTAACTGAAGCCTTGCGTGACATTGGGTTATTATCTGTATCGGTTAACAAATAGTGGATAATAAAAAGCCGGGAGGGATCTCCCGGCAAAATGTGATGACTGCTAATAAAATAAATTCACAAAACACGATGAAGCATTCAAACAATAAAACAATGAGGGTAATGCAAATCAATAACGATTAGAACTGATAGACCAGGCCAACAGCCAGAACGTTATCAGTGTTCAGTTTCAGCTTATTATCATCGTTCAGTTGGTTGATTTTATAATCAACATAGGTAGACATGTTTTTATTGAAGTAATAGTAAGCACCGATATCAACATATTTAACTAAATCGGCATCACCAATCCCTTCGATATCCTTCCCTTTAGACTGAATATAAGCCAAAGAAGGTTTTAATCCGAAATCAAACAGGTATTGCGCAACTAATTCAACGTTTTGTGTTTTATTAGCAAAACCACTGACGCTGGTTGAGACATTATTAATAACGGCGGTTCCGGAAATAGGCGTCATGTTACGTGTTTCGGCGTAAGTTGCACCCAGGTAAACACCGTTATCGTCATATTTCAGACCGGTAGTCCAGGCATCTGCTTTATCGCCTTTACCAAATCGACCTTCTTTCTGTGCGGTGGTGCGGTTAGATGAGGCATAGGCCGCACCTACACTAACACCTGCGCCAATTTCATAGCTGGAAGACAAACCAAAGCCGTCACCATTCTGTTTGGTGGCGTCTGCGCGACCATTGGTATTGTCAGTTTCGCTGCCGTTTTTACCCTGATATTGCAGGGAGAACTTCAGGCCATCCACCAGACCGAAGAAGTCAGTGTTACGATAAGTGGCAACACCTGTTGTACGGCCAGTCATGAAATTGTCGGTTCTGGTGTAGCTGTCATTACCGAATTCTGGCAACATATCGGTCCAGGCGGCGATGTCATATAATACGCCGTAGTTACGGCCATAATCGATTGAGCCTAATTTCCCATAACGTAAACCGGCAAACGCTAAACGTGTTTTGTTATCTTTTGTTTCCTGACTTTCAGCATAGTTAGCTGCAACGTTATATTCCCACTGACCATAACCTGTCAGTTGGTCGGTAATTTGAGTCGCACCTTTAAAACCAAAGCGGACATAAGATTTGTCGCCATCACTTTTATTATTATCAGAGAAGTAGTGCAGTGCTTTTACTTTCCCGTATAAATCGAGTTTATTGCCGTCTTTATTATAGATTTCTGCTGCATGTGAAGTTGTGGCAACTAATAAGGCTGGTACCAGGATTGCCAGAATATTACGTTTCATATTTTTGCCCTGTTTCTCTTATTTAAAAAGACGCGAGTAGTAGAATTTTTTGCTGTATTCAATATTTGTCTGAATTCATCCAGCGCAGAATTTTTACCGCATCTGTGTGATATATTTATGACAAAACATAAATAACTGCGACATTGCGTAAATATTGTTCATTTTTATTGGCGATAAACTGACACTTCAACCAGTACTTGTGGTGCTTTCGGGCTGACGTGAGCGTTGCGGTGTGGGACAATAGGGCAACATTCAGTTTAGATAAGATATGCATGGCGTTGTCCCCGGCAGTAAAAGAACAAATAAGTCAGTGGTATAAGGCTCTTTCGCAGCAGATTCCGGATTTTATTTCCCGTACGCCGCAGCGCCAGATGATCGCTGAAGTGGCGAAAACGCTGGCGGGTGATGCTGGCCGACATTTGGCTATCGAGGCACCGACGGGGGTCGGCAAAACCCTGTCTTATCTGATCCCTGGTATTGCTGTCGGCCGGGCAGAAAGCAAGCCGCTGGTGGTCAGTACCGCAAATGTGGCGTTGCAGGATCAGATTTACAGCAAAGATTTGCCGCTGTTGAAGAAGATTATTCCCGACCTTAAGTTCACCGGTGCCTTCGGGCGTGGGCGATATGTCTGTCCGCGCAATCTGGCTGCGATGTGTACTGATGTCTCCGGGCAAGGGGATTTATCACTCTTTCTCGGCGATGAGTTGGCACCTGCCAATGGTGAGGAGCAGGCAACCTGTTTAGCGCTGTCCAAGTCATTGAACAGCCATGTCTGGGATGGGCTGCGTGACCATCATCAGTTATCACTCAGTGACAGTTTGTGGGCCAAATTAAGCACCGATAAAGTCAATTGCCTGGGGCGTAATTGCCATTATTTTCGTGAATGCCCGTTCTTTATTGCCCGCAAGGAAATTGAGAGCGCCGATGTGGTGGTTGCCAATCATGCATTAGTCATGGCAGCACTGGAGACTGAATCCGTATTACCCAATCCAAAAGAGCTGCTGCTGGTGTTGGATGAGGGCCATCATTTGCCAGATGTCGCCCGTGATGCACTCGAGATTGAAGGTGAAATCACCGCCGTTTTTGCCAATATGCAATTGGATATGATTGTCCGTCTGGTAGACCAATGCATGGTGCAATATCGGCCGAAAAACCCTCCCGGTTTGGCTAATCCTGAGCGTTTAAAAGACCATTGTGAGCAACTGCGTGAGCTGATGTTGAGTGTCGAGCAGCAAGTTAGCCAACTGCTGCCAGCCGATGGCAGTCCGGCGGTATATCGTTTTGAAATGGGTGAGCTACCTGGCAGTTTGACGGAAGATTGCGCCAAATTATTCAAGTTAACCGATGCGTTACGGGGTCTGGCTGAGTTTGTTCTCAATGATTTAAGCGAACAAACCGGCAAGCACGATATCGTGCGGTTACATCGTGCCATTTTGCAAATGAGCCGAACACTGGGTTATCTGGAAGCCATGAGTAAACTTTGGCGCTTGGCGGCGATGGCAAAAGCGTCGAATGCGCCGATTTCCAAGTGGATTACCCGAGATTATCGTGAGAACCAAACGCATCTCTATTTCCACTGTGTGGGAATACGCGTCAGCGATCAGTTGGATAAAATGCTGTGGCGCAAAGTGCCGCACGTCATTGTCACTTCTGCCACTTTACGTTCGCTTAATAGTTTTGCTCGGTTGCAGGAACTTAGCGGGTTGAGTGAGAAGGCCGGAGACCGATTTGAAACCTTGTCATCGCCGTTTAATCATATTGAGCAAGGGAAGCTGATTATTCCCAAAATGCGCTTTGAACCCACGATGGCCCATGAGGCTGAGCATCTGGCGGAAATGGCGCAATTTTTCCGCACGCAACACGCCAGCGGGCGGCATAAGGGCATGTTGATCCTCTTTAGCAGCCATCGGGCGATGCAAACTTTCCTCAGTCATGTCACTGATCTGCGCTTGATGTTGCTAGTTCAGGGCGATCAACCGCGCTATCGGCTGGTAGAAGAGCACCGCAAGCGGGTGAAAAAGGGCACCGCCAGTGTATTGGTAGGTTTGCAATCCTTTGCTGAAGGATTGGATTTGAAAGGTGAATTATTGACTCAGGTTCATATCCACAAAATTTCATTTCCACCTATCGACAGCCCAGTGATTCTGACCGAAGGGGAATGGCTTAAGTCGTTGAATCGCTATCCGTTTGAGGTGCAAAGTTTGCCTAGTGCGTCGTTCAACTTGATTCAGCAGGTTGGGCGTTTGATTCGCAGTAACCAATGCCATGGCGAAATTGTTATTTATGACCGGCGTTTATTAACCAAGGGTTATGGTTCGCGATTGTTGGCGGCGCTACCTGTTTTCCCTATTGAGCAGCCCGAGATGCCGGAGGGCAAAGTTGTTACTACTCCTATGGTGAAGGCGGCTGCTAAGGCCTCAGGGAAGAAAGTACGAAGAAAACGAACAGCCTTATAGTGGTTGCTAAGCTGGTTTGGTTATGAAGCGGAGCGAGTGATTGTTCTGATTGATAATTAGCCAGCTTATATTTCGATTTTACTTAAATTTCATGGCAAATCTCATTCCTCAACTTAATGATTTCTGAAAAAAACCATTTGATCTGAAATCTTTTCTGATAGGCATAAATCCAGTGACTAAGCTTATATCAGCCGCTGGTGAGCTGACTCTAACAAGTTAAGCCTGGCAGTACCTCCGGTGAAAATTGCTGGTTATTGGTTAGCGGCAATGCTAACTGCTATCGACATATTTGGCGGGCAGAGGTAGATCAGAATGAAACAGCTAATGGCAGAGTTTATTGGCACTTTCTGGCTGGTGTTAGGCGGGTGTGGCAGTGCAGTATTGGCAGCAATGTTCCCGGTGGCGGGTATCGGATTTCTCGGTGTGGCGTTGGCATTCGGGCTGACTGTTGTCACGATGGCTTATGCATTAGGGCATGTTTCTGGTGCGCATTTTAACCCTGCAGTGTCGCTTGGTTTATGGGTCGGAGGCCGTTTTTCTGGCGCGCAATTGATTCCTTATATCATTGCACAAGTACTGGGGGGGCTAGCCGGGGCGGCGATTTTGTATTTAATCGCCAGTGGCAAGGCCGGTTTCGATGTGACTGCCGGATTCGCCAGTAACGGTTTTGGCGTCCGCTCACCGGGGGGTTATAGCTTACAAGCGGTATTGGTCGCCGAAGTGATTCTGACTATGGGATTTGTGATGGTGATTATGGGGGCGACGGATATACGTTCTCCGGCAGTAGCCGCACCGCTGGCGATCGGTCTGTGTCTGACACTGATTCACTTAATCAGCATTCCAGTCGATAACACTTCAGTTAATCCAGCCCGTAGCACCGGGGTAGCCATTTTTGCCGGTGGAATGGCATTACAGCAGTTATGGGTATTTTGGTTAGCACCTTTAGTCGGCGGAGCCTTAGGGGGGGCTATCTACCGTGTGTTGTTTAGCCCACCGGAAGAGGTGAATAATAGATAGAAATATACAGGTCACTGCGGTGCTTCATCCTCAGCAGTGGCCTGTTTCCCCCCGCAAACTGACCGCTATTAATTCTATCAGTGATATTGTTACCGCAGTTTTTATCCCCCACTTAACCTGATAACTATTTCGGGCATATCCATCCCTATCGATGATAGAGTTTCAGTAATATATATTTTCGAAAAATTGATAGGGGAAATACCGCACCATGGATTACAGCAAAATTATCAAAGAGATTGGGCGCGGTAAAAATCATGCCCGCGATTTGGATCAGGATACCGCCTGTGAACTGTATAAAGCCATGTTGGCCGGACAAGTACCGGCGCTGGA
>NZ_JBLWEX010000264.1:0-24498 GCF_048323875.1 Yersinia sp. LJYL362 | reverse complement strand
GCTCACCGTTTTTTATTAACTGTTTTTATGCCGCGTATTTGGCCGCGTATCACCAAAGTTATCGCTAAGTATGAAATGAAATTAAGCGGTTATGCCTATGGGCTTTTTATCAGTGAGGCGAGCCAATATTCACGTTTGCCAGGGCTACACGATAAAGATCTCAAAAGGTTGGCCGGTAACATTTCCGCGGTCTTGTATGCAGCTTATGAAAATGCCAGCGACCAATATGTCAGCGAGCAGGGCGGCGATAAAAAATCATTATTTAGTGATAAAGCGCAGGCCAAAATTTATGGGCTGGTGGCGGGGGCGGCGCGCTCATTGAATATTACCCCTAAATACTGGATGCGTTATTGCAAGGGCGAGCTGGATAGGCAGCACGCGCTACGCGGCATTATGCGTTTAGTCAATGATGAGTGGTGGGTACGCAAGCTTAAAGCACTGCGGATGCAGTGGCGCGAAGCGTTGCTGATTGCCGCCGGTGAGGTTAACTTTCAGCGTTCGGAATATGCCAGCAAGGTCGCCATTCGTGATGTTCATTCCCGCCGTTTAGCTAATTTGGAATACCTGAAGTCGCAACAGTTGGAGAATGTCGAAACGGGCGAGCGTTTCGACCTTATCGATAAAGTATTGGCGAGTATTTCTAATCCCAAAATTCGCCGCATGGAGCTAATGAGCAATATCGCCGGAATCGAGGGATTTGCCGCCAGTCAGCATCATTGTGGATTATTTATCACCCTCACCACCCCGTCGAAATATCACCCTACACGTCAGGTTGGCAATAAGGCTAACCGGCGTGTGCAGCTTAACCATAAGTGGGATGGCGAGGCGTATTCACCCAAGGACGGTCAGCGTTATTTGTGCGGTATCTGGAGCAAGATACGCACTGCGTTTAAAGACCGCGAGCTGAAAGTCTATGGGATGCGCGTTGTTGAGCCTCACCACGATGGAACCCCGCACTGGCATATGTTGTTATTTTGTCATCCCAAACAACGCAGTGCAGTGATCGCCGTTATGCGCCAATACGCTCTGAAAGAAGATGGCGACGAGCGCGGAGCCAAAGAGAATCGGTTCCAGTGCAAGCATATGTATAAGGGCTGCGCGGCGGGATATATCGCCAAGTATGTTGCCAAGAATATCGACGGTTATGCGCTGGAGGGGGAAGTTGATTTTGAAACTGGTAAGCCGTTATCTGACGCCGCCGCCGCGGTGACCGCGTGGGCGTCTATTTGGCGTATTCCACAATTTCGCCCGATTGGAGTGCCAACCTTAGGTGCTTATCGCGAGTGCCGCAGCCAAAGTTTGCGCGGTATCAGTTTAGCCAAAAGTTTTGACCAGCGAGTTGAGGCGGTTCGCGCCGCCGCCGATGCCGGTGATTTTGCCACTTATATCGCTGCGCAAGGAGGAGCCAATGTACCGCGCGATGTACAGACCGTGCGAGTGATGCGTGAGGTTGCCGCAGAGCTGAATGAGTATGATGAGGAGGTACAGAAAGTGGTCGGTATTTTCGCCCCGCATCTGGGGGCTGATCATGTTCATAAAACCCGCGAGACCCAATGGCGCATCGTGAGCAAGGCCGTTGATGTTGATTCTTTGACGTTAAAAAGCGCCTCCGGTGCGCCTCGGAGTTCTGTCAATAACTGTGGGGAGGGGTTGTACAGTCATGACGAAGAAACGACGGTTACAGCGGCTGAGTATGCCGCAGCGGTGGTGAAATTGATTGAGAATGGGGGGGGGTGGGGGAGATGTGGTGGCGGTGTTGAGGGGAGTGGCGAAGGTGCAGAAATCGAGTGTTCAAAGGTAGTAGCAAAGCTATGATCTGAGTAAGGTGCGCGATCGTGCTCCATCTGAGCTGCTTACCCAGCGTGAAAAGGATAGGGTGTAGTAAACTGGGCAGGGGAAGATTAAATTCGACAATATGACATTTCCTCACTTGAAATAAATATAAGTGGCCTGAGCTTCGTTGAGGTAATAGCAGCTAAAACGCTCGAGATTTTTTATGAGACGAGTTATACTCGGCGAAGTTAGTTTTTGGGAGATAATGATGGCAGTCAAGGTGGTTGATCTTTTTTGTGGTGCAGGTGGATTGACCCATGGTTTTAAATTAGCAGGGTTAAATGTTGTCGCTGGCATTGATTTGGAAAGTGAATGTCGAGTTGCTTATGAAAGCAATAATGACTCAATTTTCATTGAAAAAGATATATCTTCTGTCACGAAAGAAGACATTAATGAGCTTTTTGATGGAGCTAGGGTAAAAATCTTGGCCGGATGTGCTCCTTGTCAGCCATTTTCAAAATATACCCAAGGTAAAGACAAAGAGAATGATAAGAAATGGCCATTATTATATCAATTTGAAAGGCTTATAAAAGACGTCTCTCCTGATATTGTTACAATGGAAAATGTTCCTGATGTCACGAAGCATAAAGTATATGATGACTTTCATGACGCTTTAATTGAGCAGGGATATTTTGTTTGGGCATCAACGGTCAATTGTATTGATTATGGAATTCCTCAAAATCGTACCCGACATGTCCTCTTGGCATCAAAATTTGGGAAAATAAAATTAATAAACAAGGATGACACTATCAGTGCAACTGTTAGAGATGCTATAGGAAACTTGCTTCCAATAAGTGACGGTGAGACTTGTGCTAACGATCCATTACATCGGGCCAGCAAGTTATCAACTATTAATAAAAAAAGAATAATTGCTTCTAAAGAAGGAGGGACTTGGCGAGATTGGCCTGAAGAGTTATTAGCCGCTTGTCATAAGAAGGAGACCGGTAAAGGCTACGCAAGTGTTTATGGTCGCATGTCATGGGATAAACCTAGTCCAACAATTACTACATTATGCTATGGATTTGGTAATGGAAGATTTGGTCATCCAGAGCAAAATAGAGCCATTTCTCTGAGAGAAGCTGCATTATTACAAACATTTCCAATTAATTATGTTTTTCACAATGGTGATAAAGTAAATATGAAAAATATTGGGAAAATGATTGGTAATGCTGTTCCTGTAAGACTTGCTGAAGTTATTGGTTTATCTATAAAAGAACATATTAATAACTATAGATAGTAAAAAGATGCACCGAAATATAGTGGTGCATCTTTTTAGTGTTGGTTTTTATTTTATTGGTTCTAAGTAAGATTCGTTTTTAACATAGCTTTCTATGTTTGCAGTAATGGCATCTAAATATGCAATCACTTCTAAACAGGTTGTTTCAAGATCTGTATATGTTGTATTTTTTCCGATTTCAGAGAAAGAAACATTTCCATGAGCGAGATCATTCCTATGCCGTTTAACCGTGGTTAATTTTTCTCCATGTTTTGTATGCTTATAATCACAGCTTGTTGAAAAACCATATATTTTTGATTTTATTTCTATTTCATCTTTGTCAATATTTCCAGAGAATAATTTTCTCTTATTAAATGTTGCATATGAAATATCAGAGTTTAGTCCATTTGTGGTTTTTTGTATTACATTATCGATTCCAATAAAATCACTTTTTAATCTTTTTAATATTTCCTTTTTTAGTGAGCATGAAAGGTCATCAAAACCAATTTTCTTGCTGTAGATAGTATCATGAATAAAACTAATAGCCTCACGCATAGTTGACTCAATAAGGTTATAAAGGAGAATATAAACTGTCCCTTTTAGAGTTTTTCTAACGTCAGCAGTAATTACATGTCTTTTTTCTGAGCTATCAGAAGAAATTATCTCTTTGCCAGAATTTTCAATGAATTTTAGCAAGTCTAGATACTCAAGAATTTCTCCTGTTCTATTATCAAAGT
This sequence comes from Yersinia sp. LJYL362, assembly GCF_048323875.1. Classification (NCBI taxonomy): domain Bacteria; kingdom Pseudomonadati; phylum Pseudomonadota; class Gammaproteobacteria; order Enterobacterales; family Yersiniaceae; genus Yersinia; species Yersinia sp. LJYL362. The sequence continues at coordinate 20,712 of NZ_JBLWEX010000264.1, read as the reverse complement.
CTTCTCTAAAACTCTGCATTTTACCCACCAATCAAATTATTCATTACATATTCTATTCTCTCGATAACTTTCGGTTTACTGTTAGCTCCGTCGGATGTCGTCAGAACTTTGAATTCATCAGACGATAGCCAGTCCATATTTAATGGTGTAAGCTGCGGATCTGCTCTTAGAGCTAGAGCTACGCCTACAGCCAGTGATTCAAAGCGGACTCTAGGTGTAGACTTAGCTTTTGGTGTCTTTTTAAAACCATGCGGGAAGTGATTTTCAACAAAGTCGAGAACTTTATTAAATTCTTGCTTCATAGCTTCCTGTTGCTCGGTATTTATATTTCCTTTTTCTTCCATATACTCATTCAAGAACTCACGAACGGAGTGATCAAAGTTCTTATAATTATCTAAATATGCGAAGAATCTTAGAGTAAATTCTAGTCTCTCATCTCTCTTTTCTTTTGCAGGGGAAAGAGGCGCTAAGTTTTTGAATTTTTCATTTTGGGCACAAATTTTTATAACCTCTGTGTAAAGAGGCTTAGAACCAAGCTCTGAACCCTTTCTAACTTCCATATCTTTTAATATGTCACTTCCAGAGTTAATTCTTTCAAATAAATCGCGGCGAGTTTCTTCGTCGCATTTCGAGCTTAATTCAATCACTCTTACTGGAATTCTTAAAAAACGTCGTTGCCTAGATAAAGCTAAATCACTAAATTTAAATCCATTTAAACCATGTAAAGTTTTAAGGTCTTGTAGAGTAAGCTCATTTTCTAAGAAAGAATGTAAAGTTCTTATCCGCTGAGAGCCATCGACAATTTCTATTCTTCCATCTTGGTCAGGTTCTTCGGAATATACATCTGCTGTAAATATGTATGGAATTGGAAATCCTAAAATTAATGATTCAATCAATCGAGACTGTCTTTTTTTATCCCAAACAAAATCACGCTGATAATCAGGGACGAAAAGTTCATTTTCGTCATCTTCCATTCCATTTTTATATTTTTGGGTTATTAATTCAATTGTGTATTCTTTAGTTTCGAAGTCTACATCTTTTTGCTCATTTCTAATTTGCTCCTCAGCTAGAGATCTATTTTCATCTATTCTGGATAGTAAAACTGCTCTCTCTTTGACATCAGTTGTTGCATCCAATGCTAAATGTAGTTCATTGATATTCATTTCTTTACCCTTTTTGGCCGTACATCACCTGCAAATGTATCAGAGTTGTAGTTTATTCAAAAAATGCCTTAGTCTTAATAGGTTATTTTAAACAATGCATTACCTTGCATCAATACGAATGAAATTTTATGTATGAATTTGGTTTAACCGTATCAGGCTACGTATGGCTTTACCAAGAATATTCTGTCGAATGATAATCCTCTCATAAAGCGGGCAGGCGTGGCGGGGATAGCATTGCGCGCGCGAGGTGTTTTAGGTAGGTGCAGAGCGCCTGAGCAGGCCGTGGTGCTGATGCAGGCGTGTTGATAAGTGTTGATGCATCTTTTGTCTCAGTAGCCTGCGGTTGCCAGTGGTCTGTTGCCATCCCAGTGGCGCGTATCACAGGCGCAAAAAAGCCGCCGAGCTGAAGTGAACCCATATGTTGGGGGACTTTATCTGGCGGCGATAGTTTGGCTAGATGGGTTACTTGTTCTTCGGTAGTTCGTAAGGCTTAAAGCGCACCACCTCTTGGCCTAGCCAATCGTTAACCTCTTTGATTCGCTCCTGTAGTGGCGTCAGTTCGTTACGCACAAACACCTGTGCGGCTTTGACCACATCACCGAATCCGCCGGTATTATGCGGAAGTACGCCCATCATCTGGGGTGGCACGCGGTGTGCACTGAGCAGGTCGTCGCGGGTGGCATTCTTGATATTGAAGAAATCGTCTTTTGTCGCCACTTCACTCAGCGGCACAATCTTGATCCCGTCCGGCTTACCATTGGGGGCGTAGAAAAACAGATTTTTAAAATTCCCCAATCCTTTCGAGCTGCGCATCGCTTCGCGCAGTGCTTCCACATCGGTGTTACTTTGTGCTGCATCGGTGACATACATGATGTAACCGGCGTGCGCGCCGTTCTGATAATACTTGCGGCGAAATAGCGTGGCAGCTTCATTAAGCCAGGCTGAGTTCAGCGAACTCATATATTCCGGTAGGCCGTACAGCTCTTGATTAATATCCGGTTCAATCAAATGGAATACCGAACGCGGTGCAAAACGGTGCGGCTCTTTGAACGACTGCACAAACCAATAAACCTCTTCTTCGATGCCCCGTCGGGTATATTTCGCCGGTGAGCACTCCAGCCGTAATACTTCTCCTAACTGGTTAAATCGCTTTTCTAAGAAAGCATTACCAAAGACTAAATAATCCAGCACATAGCGGCTAAATACCTGCTGACTCAATAACGGATGCGGGATAAAGGTGCTGGCAAGAATATTGCGCTTCACATATATCGGCGAGCTGTGATGCACAGCAGCGCGTAGGCTTTTTGCCAGTCCGGCAAAGCTCACCGGTGGCTCTAACCATTTGCCGTTACTGATGCACTCGGCGTAGTCGAGAATATCACGGCGATCCAGTACCGCTGAGGGTTCACCGAAGGTAAAAGCGTGCATCGCCTGATCGGGCTTTTTTGCTATTGCCTTGGCGCGTCGGCCTTTGCGTTTGCTCATCAGTTAAATTCCAGAATCGACGGGGTGACATTACCGTTTCCGGCGGTGAGTGGCTCGTTAATCATGGCGTGCATCGCTGCCCAAGCGAGATCAGCGTGACTGACCTCCTCGCTGCGGCTGGCCTCGTAGGTGGCGCTGCGACCACTGGCGGTCATGGTTTTGCGGATAGCCATAAACGACAGCGTAATGTCGGTATAGCTGATGTCGTACTCCAGCCGCCCGGTGGTGATCAGGTCTTTCGCTTTCAGCACCATGTTGGTTTTGACTTCGGCGCTATAGCGAATTTCTCGCGCGGCGGGGAAGAAGTTGCGCACCAACTGATACACCCCTTGCCCGATGCCGGTGGCATCAATCCCGATATATTCCACGTTATATTTTTCGGTCAGTTTCTTGATGGATTCCGCTTGATCGGCAAAGTCCATACCTTTCCACTGGTGGCGCTCCAGAATGCGAAACTTGCCACCTGGCACCCACGGCGGAGCCATCACCACACAGCCCGCACTGTCGCCGGTGTGTGAGGGATCATAACCCATCCACACCGGACGATAGTTGAATGGCCGCTCGGCGAATGGCGCAAAGTCTTCCCATTCCACCAACGAATCGACCATGCAGGCTTGCAGCTCCTCGAACGGAAATACCGAGGCTTTATCATCAACAAACTCACACAAGAACAGATTGCGGAAATCAGCGGCGCTGTTCTCACGTCTTAGCTGATCGATATCAAAGCGATCACAGCCGCCCGCCAGTGCATCCTCAATGGTAACAATCTGTCGCCACTGGCCGTCACCGCACACGGTACCCCCCGCCAGCGCTCGGTGGCTGACATCCAGCTCAATACATTCGCTTTTATCCTGACGGCCTTTGTTGAACAGCTCACCGGACCAGAACGGATACGCGCCGTGAGCGAGGCTGGAGGGCGTCGAGAAATAAGTGGTACGCAGATGTTTTTGCGACGCCATACCGGAAGCCACTTTGCGCAGCTTTTGGAAATTCGGTATCCAGAAATACTCGTCCACGTACAGATCGCCATTGTGGCTCTGCGCGGTGTTGGAGTTAGTGCCAAGGAAAATCAATTTTGCGCCATTGTTGCCGAGCACGATGGGATCGCCGCTCAGCTCAACGCCCACTTCTCGGGCAAAGTTGATGATGTATTCACGGAATACATAGGCTTGAGTCTTACTGGCGGAAAGGAATATTTGATTACAGCCGCTTTCCAGCGCTTTGAGCAGTGCTTCGCGCGAAAAGAAAAACGTCGCCCCAATCTGGCGCGATTTGAGAATATCGCGGATGCGGTGCTGTAAGCCCATCTGATACCAGTGCTTTTGATAGGTAAAAGATTGCTGGCAGAAAATCGCTTTCAGTTCGGCAATCGCTGCCTCGCTGAAAGTGTTCTTTTTCGGAGCCTTGCGCTCGCCCTTGTTGCGGTTGCGTACATTCGGATTGAGATCGGCCTCATTACCGGTTTGGCTGTAGCGATTGACCCGCGCCAGTCGCTCAATTTGACGGCCTAACAGGTCTATCTCTTTGTAATCGCTGCCCTCTTTTTTAGCCTTGGAAATCAACTGAATCAGCCGAGCCTCAATACTGGCTTCGACGCGAGAAATAGGGTGGATGGCATCCCAATTGTCGCGTCGCTTCCAACTGTCCACCGTGGGTCTTTTCAGGTTCAGCGTTTCCGCTATCTGACGTGAGGAAAAGCCCTGCCAGTACAGCAATGCGGCCTGTCGTCGCGGGTCATGCAGTAGTGAAATATCGGTTGAAATAGTCATGGTTGCCTCGCGCAATGTTAACGAGGTCAACGCTACGCAAGCCAGGCGGGGCGCGCCTTAGGTGGCGGTTGTGTGGTCGGTTACCAGACGGTGATAGATGGCGATGTGTCGGCAGGATAAGGAAACTAACTTCAGACCCACACCACTCAGGACACCTGAACAATGGCAAAAAAAGTATCGAAATGGTTTCGCATCGGCGTTGAGGGGGATACCTGCGATGGTAGAGACATTGACGGTAATGATATTCAACAAATGGCCGACAGCTTCGACCCGCGTGTTTATGGTGCTCGTATTAATCTGGAACACATCAAGGGGTTGTATCCTGACGGTGATTTTAAACGCCTGGGCGATGTGGCTGAGCTAAAAGCCGAGAAAATCGCGGACAACTCTATCCTCAATGGCAAGCTGGCGTTATTTGCCAAACTGACCCCCACGGAGCCGCTTGCCGATATGGTGGCCGCCAGCCAAAAGATTTACACCTCGATGGAGATTCGCCGCAACTTCGCCAACACCGGCAAAGCTTATCTGGTGGGGCTGGCGGTCACTGATGATCCGGCCAGCCTCGGTACCGAAGTGCTGGCGTTCAGCGCCAAGGCGAAAGTGAACCCGTTCGCCGGTAAGAAAGACCACCCTGATGACCTGTTTTCTGTCGCCACATTGGCAGAACTGGAATTCGAAGACGCTCCCGACACCTTGCTCAACAGCCTGACCGATAAGGTCAAAAACATCTTCAGCCGCAAGCAGGCCAGCGACGATGCGCGTTTTCACGATGTGCATGAGGCGGTGACCGCTGTGTCCGAACAGCTACAGAGCAACGGTGAAAGCACCGGGCAACGTTTTGCCGCGCTGGAACAAAAGCTCCAATCCCTGACTGAGCAGGTCAGTGCCGATCAACAAGCGTTCTCCATTTTGAGAGGCCAGCTCGGTAACAGCGAAAGTTTTAGTCAGCAGCGACGACCTCAGGCCAATGGTGGCAATGGTGAAGAGATACATCTGACTAACTGCTAACCGTGGCGCACCCGCCCGACCCTATTTGATGGAGAGAAACGATGCGCCCGAACACCCGTTTTAAATTTAATGCTTTCCTGAGCCAAATCGCGCGGCTGAACAGTATCGACGTCGGCGATATTGATAAAAAATTCAATGTTGAACCGTCGGTGACGCAAACACTCATCACCACGGTGCAGGAGAGTTCTGACTTTCTGACTCGCATCAATATGGTGCCTGTGGATGAGCAGACCGGCGAAAAAATTGGTCTGGGTGTCACTGGCTCTATCGCCAGCACCGCCGACACCGACAATGGCGGCGAGCGCGAGACCGCTGATTTTGCCGCACTGGAGTCACGTAAATACCAGTGTGAACAGGTCAACTTTGATTTCCATATGCGCTACAACACCCTCGACCTGTGGGCGCGTTATCAAGACTTTCAAATTCGCTTACGCAATGCCATCGCCAAACGTCAGGCGCTGGATTACATCATGGTTGGATTTAACGGCATTGCGCGCGCGGCCAAATCTGACCGCAGTAAAAATCCGATGTTGCAGGACGTGGTAGTCGGCTGGCTACAAAAGCTGCGCAATGAAGCCCCTAAGCGGGTGATGGACAGCTACACCCGCGAGGATGGCACGGTCTCTGAGATTATCCGCATCGGCAAACATGGCGATTATGCCAACCTTGATGCGGTGGTGATGGATGCCACCAACAGCATGATCGAGCCGTGGCATCAGGAAGACCCTGATCTGGTGGTGGTCTGTGGCCGCCAACTGCTGGCGGATAAATATTTCCCGCTGGTCAATCAGGAGCAGGCCAGTACCGAAGTTCTGGCCGCCGATGTGATTATCAGCCAAAAACGCATCGGTAACTTACCGGCGATACGGGTGCCGTATTTTCCCGCCGATGCCATGCTGATCACCCGTCTGGATAACCTGTCGATCTACATCATGGACAGCGCCCATCGCCGTCACATTGAAGAAAACGCCAGGCGCGATCGAGTGGAAAACTATGAGTCACTGAAAATTGACTTTGTGGTTGAGGACTACGGCTGCGCCTGCCTGATTGAGAATATTCAAGTGGGTACTTTCAAGCAGCCAGAAGCAGCGGTTACGGATGAAAATACAGATCAGAAAGCGGAGGCGTGACCTATGTCCAGCCCTGCACAGCGTCACATGATGCGGGTATCCGCAGAGCAGGCGGCACAGCGTGGCAACACCGCGTTACGCCATGCCAGCGGCTATGAACTGATGCTGATGAGGTTATCCGGCGATATGCGCATTTTGAAAGGTGTGCGATCGGTCGAGCGCAAAGCGGTGCTAAAGCGCGGCATGTTGCCAGAGTACGCGCCGTGGGTCGCCGGTGTACTGGCCGAAGGGCGCGGCGCACAGGATGCAGTGCTGATGACGGTGATGGTGTGGAAGCTTGACGCCGATGATATTGCTGGTGGGCTGGCTATCGCGCGTTATGCCTTACAGCACCGCCTTGCCATGCCGAGCAAACACAACCGACCAGCGGCCTATTTTCTGGCGGAAGAGGTGGCTATTGCTGCTGATCGTTTGCGCAGTGCCGGTGAGTCTGTTGAGCCATCGCTGTTACTTGAAACGATGGCACTGACTGACACCGCTGATATGCCAGACAAGGTGCGCGGAAGGCTGCATAAAATCACCGGATGGGTGCTGCGTGATGCGGGTCAATCGGTGCAAGCGCTGGCGCATCTTAAGCGCGCTATGCAACTCGACCGGCTGGTCGGAGTGAAAAAGGATATTGAGCGGTTGGAGCGTGCGCTTAACGCTGCCGCTGCCTCGCCCCCGAAACGGCAAACTACGGCGAAGACCACACAACGCAGGCGAACACCGGCTAAACCGGCGGTTCGTTCGCGGAAAAAGGCGGTACCCAACACCATTTGTTAACCGAACTCGCCATTAACAGAACGCGCCCCGCGCCGGGCGGCACGCAGATAAAACCGGTTTGATCTGGCTTGCTCTCTGCGTCCACCGCCCACCCATTACAAGGATTTGTCATGACGACAATCATCATCCCTGCGCCTGAACCGCGCGAAGCGGTGATTAAAAACACCTGGTTTTGGCCGGATATTGATCCGCTGCGTATCCGTCAATTGATGCGGTTGGAGCATAGCGTGACTCCCGAGCGCATGCGCGAAGCTATCCGCATGGGGATGGCGGAGTCTAACGCCGAATTACATCAGTTTCGTGCGCACCATATCGCCGCCGGTTTCACCTGTCTGGCTGAGGTTCCCGCCGAGAAAATTGATGGAGAAAGCGAAAAGTGTTTCCACTACCAGCGCGCGGTGTCGGCCTTTGCCAGTGCCAGCCTGTATGAGCGCTATCGCGGCTACGATGCCAGCGCTAAAGGTGACAAGAAAGCCGATGCAGCCGAGCACACCGCCGATACCTTGTGGCGCGATGCCCGTTGGGCGATTAGCCGCTTGCAAGGCTGCCCGCGTGCCATTATTGGGCAAATATGATGCGCATTATTACCGCGCAGGGGGACACACTCGATGCCCTCTGTTTTCGCCATTATGGCCGTACAGCGGGCGCGGTCGAGGGGGTACTCGCCGCCAATCCGGGGTTAGCCGAGCTAGGGGTCATTTTGCCACACGGCACGGGTATTGAGCTGCCAGCGATTAACACCGCACCGCAACGGGAGAGCGTCAATCTATGGGACTGAATATGGAACGGATCAGCTCGGCACTGGCTTATTTGTCAGCCGCTATTTTGGCAGGTATTGGCGCGCTGACGCCGCAGGATATCGCGGTGTTGATCGGTGCTGCTGTGGCGGTCGGCACCTTCTTTGTCAACTGGTACTACCGCCGCAAAAGTTACCGCCTGTTGGAACGGGTTACCCTCGGCAGGACGGGTTTTGATGAACTCGATCGCTAAGCGTTGCAGCATCGCCGTGGTATTGGCGCTGGTGGTTTTGCTGCCCCATTATCAGCAGTTGAAAACCTCGCCTGAGGGGCTGGCGCTAATCGCCAATCTGGAAGGCTGCCGCTTAGAGGCTTACCCATGCAGCGCGGGTGCGTGGACAACAGGTATTGGCCACACTGCTGGCGTTAAGCTGGGCCACCGTATCTCTGAACCTCAGGCCGCCGCTTATCTGCTGGCTGATGTGCTGTGGGTCGAAAAGCGGCTGGCAGTGTGTATGCCTGTGGCGATGCCGCAACCGGTGTATGACGCGGTGGTCAGCTTTGCCTTTAACGTTGGCACCGCCGCCGCTTGCCGTTCAACGCTGGCGACTCTTATCAAACACCAACAGTGGCGTGCAGCTTGTCAGCAATTGCCGCGCTGGTCATACGTTAACGGCGTATGGCATCGGGGCGTGAACAATCGCCGTGCCGCCGAGCTGGCGCATTGCCTCAAGGGAACTCAATGAAAACACTGATGATATTGCTGCTACTGGCAGTTATCGGGTTGTGGTGGATGAGTCGTGAGAATCGGGATTTATCGCGTGGTCTTGGCAGCGCTAACCTGCTGATCACCTTGCAGGAAAAAGACCTCAGCCGCGCCAGAGACCAGCTCAGTGCACTCAGTGAAAGTACCCGACGCAATGAGTTAGCACAGCTTGCATTGCGTCAACAGCTCGTCGCCGCACAGCAACTTAGCCAGCGCCGCAACCAACGGATGACAAGGTTACTCAATGAAAATGAAACTCTGCGCCGCTGGTATCAGTCTCTGTTGCCTGATGACATTGCCCGCTTGCACGCGCGCCCCGGATTCGATAATCCCACCGATTACCTGCGCTGGCTGTCCGAGAGTGGTGAGTTGCCGCATACCGGCCAGCCAGCCCAAAACTAATGGCGATCTCAGCGAAGATAATCGTCAGTTAGAGCGCGCACTGGTGAGTTGTGCGCTACAGATTGAAACCATGAAACAGTGCCAGGAGTCGCACCATGTTAAAGCCGAAAAGCCTGCGTAGTGCGTTAGAGCAGGCCGCACCTGTGCTGCGTAATAACCCAGATATGCTGTGCATATTTATTGATAATGGCACCATTGCCACTACGCTGGCCGCTTCTTTATCGTTTGAACATCAGTACACCCTTAACCTGATTGTGACCGACTGGTGTGGTGAGCTGGATTTACTTATCGTGCCGATGAATGCGTGGTTGCGAGAGAATCAGCCGGACATAATGACCACCGACGAGGGCAAGCAGCAGGGTTTTAGCTATTTTGCCGATCTGAATAATAACGACAGTATTGATATTAGTTTTAGTCTCCGACTGACCGAGCGGGTGGTGGTGACGCAAATTGATCAAGCGCTGCATATTAACCATCTGGATGAACCGCTGACCCCAATACCCGCAGAGCGGCCAACGGATCTCTATATCAACGGTGAATTAATGAGTCAGTGGGATGAGTGAATTAACCCATTTTGAGCAACGTCTCGCGGGGTTAATTGAGAAACTGTCTCCGACCAACCGCCGCCGACTTGCCGCCAACATCGCCAAACAACTGCGTATCAGCCAGCAGCAACGTATCAAACGCCAACAAGCCCCTGATGGTACGCTTTACGCTGCCCGCAAAGCCCAACCGATCCGAGGCAAAAAAGGCCGGGTGAAACGGGCTATGTTCGTCAAGCTACGCACCAACCGCTATATGACGGCCAAAGGCACACAAGAGGCAGCAACCGTGGCATTTGTCGGGCAGGTACAAAGAATGGCGCGGGTGCATCAGGAAGGGAGGAGGGATAGGGCGGGGAGGTTGGGCCGAGAAGTGCGATATGAACGACGTGCTTTAATAGGTGTCAGCAATAATGATATTAAAGAAATAGAGCTGACTATTATCAACTACTTTATTATGTGAAATATCCACAAGGTTATCAGGCTTGTGGATATCTGTTTATAATCGTTCTTTTTTTAGCTTCAATATATATTTGTTGACTTGATGGAAGTTAAATAGTCCAATTGATAGGTAAAGGAAAATTAAAAAATAAAAGATGCTGCCCCAAAAGAAAATTCTATATATCATGTCACTTTTTTCTATTTGTTTAGATAACTTCGATCTGTTTCCATCCTTCGAGTCTAACAAGTGAGAACAACTAATGCTTCTAGTCGAAATATCATGTTCGAGAGTTGAAAACTTCTCGCACCAGTCTTTGTTAGTAAAGATATAATCATCTTCATCTGTTATATGGTCTAATGATACAAACTCATCATAATCCATGTAGCTTACACGATAATACCCCACTTTGAAAAAAGATGTTTCATAATAAGAGTATGCTGAAGCAGCAAAAAAAATAAGTGTAAGTAATGAGTATAATGGAAAGAAATACCATGGTTTTTTACTATCACCAACATATCCGAACTGCGATGTAAATAACATTCCCTTTCTATTTATATTACCATTGGCCATTTCTTTTTTGATCAACTGAGCATCGTGAATATCTTTGGCGTTAACACCATCCATTACTTTGAAAAGCTGTAAATCATATGCAATATTTTCAGTTTTCTTCATTTGGGTGTTGGTATAAGATAAATTAAATAGTCTGGTAATTAGTCTGAATAGAAACGAAAGCCCTCCAGTCCTGATTATTAAAAAAATCACGACAAATACAAAGAGTGATAATTTGTATAATTCAACAGGCAATTCAAGCATGTGTTATGTTCCTATGAACATGAAAACCCAATGTTAGATGATCCAGTACTATCAGCTTAATCATATCCTTAATGGTGACATGATTAATGTTAGTGAGGATTTGTAAAGTCATTATGTAATATATCATCGTTAACTGATAAACCTAGTGGAATACTAACTAGGCATATCAGTTTTGATTCTTTAATTATAATTACAATTATTTAGATTGTAATTCGCTTATTCTTTTTTTAGTCATATCATATTGACACTCAAACATTTTTGTTATTTCTAAATCAGTGCCTTTTGCTGATATCTTCCCGCAGATTGCTTCTTTATTTTTGATCCATTGTCTTTGTTCATTAAGTAGTGTCTTTTGTTTTTCTTTATCTAACGCATGCCATGCATCGCCAAGCTGTTGGTCTGCCGACATGAATTTATCTCTAGCCTCGTTCACTGTCATAACTTGAGATTGTTGCTGACTTTTCTCTTGCGTTGGCTTCAGCGCCGGAGATTCAATTTGCTGTTGAGCCTGCTGTTGAGCCTGCTGTTGAGCCTGCTGTTGAGCCTGCTGTTGAGCCTGCTGTTGAGCCTGCTGTTGAGCTTGTTGCTGCTGTCGTTTTTCTTGTTCTATTTTATTTTGTTCTTCTATAGGTTTTAAAATAGATAATGTCGAAATATAAGCTGCACCAGCAGATGCGCCATTATTTACTGCTACCTTAACAAATACAGTCTTTTTATCATCAGTCGGTTGGACTGTATAGTTAACTTGGGTAGAGAAAACATTCGCATTTTGTTCTAAATTCAGACGTTCCATTACTTTATCTAGATTGTATTTATAGTTTTCGCGAGAAAACTCACTTAATGCATTATATTCTTCTGGTGATATCTTTATACTTACTGTAGCCGCGCAGGTTCGAAGAGAACTGTTGGGGTCTTTACTGGTAGTTGTGATATTGGAAACATCAAAAACAATTTTTTCTAGCGCAGAACGTCTTATTGCATTTGTAGCGTTTTCTACTGAGGCCGTTTCTTGAGAAATTTGTTGCATCGCTGATTTTTTCAGTACATCAGTTAACGCTTGAGTACTCACTGTTGATGAGCATTCAATCGCATCATCGTCACCACATCCCGCCAATAGAGAGGCGATAAATAGTAACGTTATTTTATTATTCATTTTTTTACCCTTGAGGCAGATTAATTTTATGAGAGGTTACGTGTACTGCGATGCTAAATATAATAGCTTTATATATATAATAAAACTGACTTTTATAAATTATCATAAATCAAAATTTTCCACTATTTTGAGCTATTGATGACAGTGTCATCAATCTGATTGTTAATTCTTTTTAAACTTAATTTACTAAACGCTTATAACCATGTGTTGTTATATGAACGCTCAAGCAACCTAACTCAATTGCTGCTGAATCCCCACGGCGGCATCCTTTCCCCGTGAGCACACAATCCGAACTTTCTAAAATCCTGTGCCTGCTGCGCAACCTTATCCGCACTGTTGTCGTGATTGACGTCGATACCGATGGAGCCTTATGTCGTGTCCAAACCGGTTGGCTTCACTGACTAACCTGAAAAGGCGAATTAAATGGCAATAGGTACCGAATGGCACTCTTTATATCGTCCTCAAGGTTCAATTGATCCGAGGCAAGAAAGGCCGGGTAAAAAGGGCTATGTGCGTCAAGCTACGCATTAACTGCTATATGACTGCCAAAGGCACATAGGAGGTAGTGACCGTGGCATTTGTCGGGTAAGTGCAGCGAATGGCGCGGGTGCATCAGGGAGGATTGTGGGATAGGGTGTCGGCACATCGTTATGAAGTGTGGTATAAGGAGCTGCTCTTATTGGGAGTGAGTCAAATTGAAATACTGAAGACATCATGATTCAAAACATAAATATTAATTAGGTCAACGGTTTTACCTGCATGATCCACAATTAATGTTATCTTAATTAAGAAATCTCTCAAGGAATCTTATTTTTTATTGAGCATTAATCTTAAATGATGAAAATATATAGATAAAATCCTCGCAGACTCTAGTATTTTGGGGTGTACATTTATAATATCACCCAAGGGACTTGGGATTGTACAACAAAGGATTATGCTATGGTTCGAAATGAGTTTTGCAAAGTTGATAGCTTAGGTTTTCCAAAATTTACCGGAACTGATCTCCTGAGATATAAACTACTGCCAAAAAACATGCATTTTGTCACAGGTGAATATTATTTGTGGGCCTACAAAGCATCTTATTTAATGTATCATAAAAATCTTATAATCAATGTTGCCAAAGAAGAGAATATTCCTGTTTTGTTATTAGCTGGTGTCGCTGTATCTGAAGTTGGCGGAATGCCAGACAGACTTAAATCTGCTGGGGTTTTACAATTTCGGCAATTTATAATTGATACAATAAAGCAAGATAATACTTCATCAAATAGCACCTCTGTCGGGTTGATTGCTATGCAAATCAGAGTAGTGGCTGAAACCATTGGATTAGACCCATCAACATTAACAATGTTACAACAACACAAACTAGCCGATTGTCTGCTTTCCGATTCTTTTAATATAAAAATTGTTGCTAAGCATCTTAAGTCATTAATCCTATTTGATAATCCAAAAATTATAAATACCAGTAACTTAACCGATGAGCAAATTATCCTGGCGGGTTCCAGATACAATCGTGGTATCGAAAGGCATAAAGATGATTTCGTAAAATCTATTGCAGCTCCGGTGGGCAGTAGTGTTCGAGAATACAGCTCATACGGACGGAGAATTATTGAAAAGAAATCAACTATATATAAAATTTTGGGTATTGAATAATGAAAAGCATAATCATGTATGGATATTACGCGCTTTGTTTTATTGCAATATACCTTCTTTCCTCTTTTAAGGAAGAATCGTTCATTGATGGCGTGGAAATAAAGAATGCCTGTATCGCCCATAGAGCCTTAGTTGTCGATGATATCAGGGATTTTACCGTTACACTGGCTATACTGGCTCTTATTCCTTGTTTTATTTATTTGAAGAGTTTTAAATTCAAAAATAAACCTTTAAATATATTAAGTGTATTGTTGGCATTCTATTTACTTTGGCGTTTCTTTATACGTTTGAATATCTGTTAATGAGCGATTCCTCTTAATAGAATGAGGACATTATCTCTAAATCTGTACTTTGTTGTGGCAACAACCCACCAACTTTCATTGATGGAAGTATGTCTTAAACAGAAGCATCCTTCCTTCCATGAGCACACAATCCCAACTTTCTGAAATCCAGCGCCTGCTGCTCAAGCAGATCAGCTCTGCCGTGCATCAGTTAGCTGTGCCGAATCAAAATTCAGCAGGCGCTTGATGGTATGCCCTATATCGCAAGAAAATCTCAACCTATCATAGGCAAGAAAGATCCGTTATTCATCAAGTTGAGCACTAACCGCTATGTGACCACTAAAAGCACGAGGATGTAGAAATCGTGGCATTTGTCTGGCGAGTGCGGCGAATGGCGCGGGTACATCAGGAGGAATTGAGGGATAGGGTGGAGAAATATAGCTCAATAATGAAATACGATAAAAGATAATTAATTGGGATTTGTTTACCGGATGAATGCATTATAAATAATGTATTATTTAAGTTGATTTAATATTAAACTGGCATGAGTATTTTATATCATGCCGATATTTTATCATGTAATTAAGTTAAGGGTTTTTGTTTTGTTGATTAGCCATTTGTTGTAGCATTGCATCAAACAGTTGAGCACTTTTATCACTAGATATTCTTTGCGAAGACATGTTTTCAAATGCACCAATATCCCATGAGAAATAATGATCCCAAATTCCTATTTTTACTTCTTCACGTAATTTGTCCAGCTCTTTATTTTTGGCTTTTCCATCTTGCATATAATAATAAGGGTTGCACAATTTCTTTCTAAAAACACTGATAACATTAATTTCTCCAGGTGAAAAATAACTTGTCCAATCCTCAGGGAACCGTTGAACAAACTGCACACCTTCATCTTTACCAACTGAGTCGGTCATAGCTTTATCTATAAACTTGATAGCTATTGCTCTTTTTTTTCTTGCTGCACCATTTTCATTGAAATAAGTATCAGGGTCTAGAAAAAATAAATGGTCGCATTGTCCACTGCGAATCTGAGAGATCATATCGGCGATTTCTTTCGTATCAATTTTTTCTGGTAAAAATGAGACATTTTTTATATCAAATGATTTCTCTGTTGCGAATTCGACAGGAATACCTATTTTATGAAAAACGACAAGAAATGCTCGTTTGTTTGCAATGCTATATTTGTTATTAAACTCATTTTGAAATGCTTGGTAGGTGTTTTCTTTCTTACAATACTCTTTCATTATACCTAAGCAAGATATAGCTATATCTCGCACACTTTTCATCTTTTTATCAGTTGTTTTCTTAATCCAATAAGTACCAAAAAAAGTACCGACAAAAGCAGAGGCAAGTGATAAGAAAATTGTAGCATAATCCATAAAGCATCCTTTTCCATTGTGGTACCAATGAGTCTGTAATGAAAATGATCAATTTGTTTATGTAAATTAATACATTTCTAATTTATTTTCTATCTTACAAATAACATTGTTGTGTGATTCTTCACCTCACGTCTTAACATTGTCGCTAAATCCTCCTCGGCGGCATCCTTCCTTCCATGAGCACACAATCCCAACTTTCTGAAATCCAGCGCCTGCTGCGCAACCTTATTCGCACTGGTGTCGTGATTGACGTCGATGCAGAAGGAGCCTTATGTCGTGTCCAAACCGGTGAGATCCAAACCGATTGGCTTAACTGGCTAACGTGTCGCGCTGGCTGTTCGCGTGACTGGTGGGCACCGTCATTAGGTGAGCAGGTGGTGCTACTGGCCGTCGGCGGTGAGTTAGATACTGCTTTTGTGCTGCCTGGTATTTATTGTGATGACTTCCCGCCGCCATCCAGTTCGCCCGATGCTTATCACGTCGCTTTTCCTGATGGCGCAGTTATTGAGTATGAACCTGAGACCGGTGCACTGATGGTTACCGGCATTAAAACCGCCGAGGTGGCGGCATCTGTTTCCGTCGTCATAACTTCGCCATCCGTCACCGTTACCGCCAGCCAAAAAATCACCCTTGATACACCCGAGGTGGTTTGTACTAACAAGCTGACTGCGGCAACACTGGAGGTACAAAAAGGCGGCGTAATGAAGGGCAATATTGAGCACACAGGCGGTTCGTTCATATCAAATGGCGTGGTGGTTGATAAGCATAACCACGGCGGTGTTAAGCGCGGTGGGGATTATACGGAGGGGATAAAATAATAAGTCAGGCTTAATTAGTTGGCTCCCCACGTCAACAGCATAAAGACGAGAAAGAACCAACCATGAGCTTTACCGATTTGGTATGTGGAAAATAAAGGTACCTCCCAAAGCTGCCGCATAACGGCTTAAGGTCGCCAAATTAGGTACGCTCTTACCATTTTCCATGCGGCTAATATTTTGTTTCTGTGTTCCAATTTTTTGGGCGACATCTTGCTGAGTAAGATGTAATGCTTTACGCGCATCTTTTAGCTGTGTCATCAGTGCCTTGCGGATCTGAATTTCGTTATAGGCTTCCAGAGTTGCCTTATCTTCTAAAAGCAGTGCCTTAGCTTCAGAAAATGGGATGATATCGAGGTCATTATCAGACATCTTTCAGTCTCCGTTTAATATCTTTCATTCGTTGATTAGCTAATTCAAGGGATAGTTTGGGTGTTTTTTGACTTTTCTTATGCAAAACATGAACAACGTAAAATTGCTTTCCGACTGTGAAAAAGAAAAAGCCTCTCGCTATTCCCTCCTGAGCACTGACTCTTAATTCCTTTAATCCGTTACCTACATCCCTGACTTTCGGCTCTTTCAAATCTGTGCCTACTTGTTCTAATTCCTCTATGGCCTCAACCATTTCAGCTTTGAGACCCGCAGGAAGTTTAGATAACTCTTTTAGTGCCACTTTTATAATATTTGCTGAAAACATAATACTCATCCATGAGAACCATAGAAATAACTCTATCACGCGAAACAAAAGTAATCTACTTAGATGACCTTATCGTTTTGTCGTCCCATCCCCCACAGATCCCTCCTGAGATGTTATCCGCGCCCATTAGCAGCAAACTGACTTGAAATACTCGCGCGAATTTTGAGGGCAGCATGAGCACAACCCAATATCTCGGCATGAGCCGCAATACCGGGCAGACCATTACCGACGCTGACCATATCAGCCAATCAATTGCTGACATTCTGATTACGCCGATGGGTTCGCGGGTGATGCGCCGCGCTTATGGTTCGCTGTTATCGGAGTTGATTGACCAGCCGCAAAATCCGGCCCTGCGCCTGCAAATTATGGCCGCCAGTTACAGTGCCATTCTGCGTTGGGAGCCAAGGGTTAAGCTGACCGGCATCACTTTTGAAACCACCTTTGACGGAAAAATGGTGGTTGATATCACTGGCACCCGCAGCGATAGCGCGGCTCCGCTTTCATTAACCATTCCTGTGAGCTGAATCTATGGCAACCATTGACCTGAGCCTGTTACCGCCACCGTTTGTGGTGGAAGAACTGGATTATGAAACCCTGCTGGCCGAGCGCAAAGCCACGCTGATTTCCCTGTATCCAGAAGAACAGCGCGCCGCTGTGGCCCGCACCCTATCGCTAGAATCTGAGCCGCTGGTCAAGCTGTTGCAAGAAAATGCTTACCGCGAGGTGATATTGCGCCAGCGCGTTAACGATGCGGCGCGCGCGGTGATGGTGGCCTATGCCGTCGGCAGTGATTTAGACCAGCTCGGCGCAAATAACAACGTTGCGCGGTTGGTGATCACCCCAGCAGACCCCACCGCCATTCCGCCGATTGAGGCGGTGATGGAGTCTGACAGTGATTTTCGGGTGCGTATCCCGCAAGCCTTTGAGGGCTTGAGCGTGGCGGGGCCAACCGGTGCATATGAATATCATGCAAAAAGTGCCGACGGTCGGGTGGCCGATGCCTCAGCAATTAGCCCGACCCCCGCCTGTGTCACGGTCACGGTGCTATCGCGCGAGGGTAATGGCGCAGCATCAAGCGAGCTGTTGGCGGTGGTGGAAGCCGCGCTAAATGATGAGAACACGCGGCCAGTGGCTGACCGGGTGACGGTACAATCTGCTCGTATAGAAGATTATGAGATTGACGCAGTGCTCTATCTGCATCCGGGGCCGGAGGCTGAGCCGGTGCGGGTGGCGGCGGAGAAAAAATTAACTGCCTTTGTCACCACACAGCGCCGCCTTGGTCGCGACATTCGCCTGTCGGCACTGTATGCCGCGCTGCATGTTGAGGGCGTCCAGCGGGCGGTGATTAATGCCCCGTTGGCTGACGTGGTGCTGGATAAAACCCAGGCCGCATGGTGCACCGGCAGCACTATCACTGTCGGGGGTACGGATGACTGACCGCTTACTCCCTGTGGGTTCGTCGGTGCTGGAAGTGGCCGCCGCGCGCGCCTGTGCCGAACTGGAAAACACCCCGGTACCCATTCGCCAACTCTGGAATGCCGACACCTGCCCATTGCCGCTGTTGCCCTATCTGGCGTGGGCATGGTCGGTGGATCGTTGGGATGATAAATGGCCGGAAGCCACTAAACGCACGGTGGTGAAGTCCTCGCAGTACGTCCATAAACACAAAGGCACCATCGGCGCGATTCGGCGTGTGGTGGAGCCGCTCGGCTATCTGATTAAGGTGATTGAGTGGTGGAAAACCAACGAGACACCCGGCACCTTTCGCCTTGATG
The DNA here is from genome assembly GCF_048323875.1 of Yersinia sp. LJYL362. Classification (NCBI taxonomy): domain Bacteria; kingdom Pseudomonadati; phylum Pseudomonadota; class Gammaproteobacteria; order Enterobacterales; family Yersiniaceae; genus Yersinia; species Yersinia sp. LJYL362. The sequence continues at coordinate 1,928 of NZ_JBLWEX010000264.1, read as the reverse complement.
TGGGTGTGCTCGACACCGGTATTACCGAGGAAATGTATCCCGAACTGGAGCGGTTAATAGACGACGCCAAGCCGTGCAGTCGCCATCTGAATGGCCTGTCGATTAATTTGGCTGTTAACGGGGCAATCCCCATCAGTGCCGCCAGTTATGACAGCGACGAAATGACCATTTACCCCTATGAATGGACTCAATATGACGAATAAATACTTTGCCTTATTAACCCATATCGGCACGGCCAGACTGGCAAGCGCCACTGCACTCGGTGCCCGCTTAGAGATAACTCACATGGTGGTTGGGGATGGCGGCGGCACCCTGCCGACTCCCGATCCGGCACAAACTCAGTTGGTGAATGAACAGCGCCGCGCCGCATTGAATTCATTAAGTATTGATGCAGTAAATTCCAATCAAATCATCGCTGAACAGATTATCCCTGAGACCGAGGGCGGGTGGTGGATTCGGGAGATTGGCTTGCTGAATAAAGCCGGAGAGTTAATTGCCATCGCCAATTGCCCGGAAAGCTATAAGCCGAAAATGCAGGAAGGAAGTGGCCGTACCCAACTGATTCGTATGATATTCATGGTCAGCAGCACGGCGTCAGTGATGCTGAAAATTATCCCATCAGCGGTACTGACCGCGCGAAACTATGCTGATGATAAAGCTATTGAGGTCAAAACCTATATCGATGAGTTGATGATTGCTCATGAAAAATCATGCAACCATCCCGATGCCAGCTTATACGCCAAAGGTTTTACGCGATTAAGTAACGCCATCGATAGCGAAAATGAGACCGAAGCGGCCACGCCGAAAGCGGTCAGAAAAGCGGTCAGTACAGCGATGACAATGATGAGCAACCATATTCGCACCCTCAATCCTCATCCGCAATATCTTCTCGCCAGCAAAAATTTATTTGATGTTAGCAATATAAAGGCGGCGCGGGCTAACCTGCAACTCGGCTCTGCTGCGACGCGAAATGTCGGTAATGCGCAAGATGAACTTATGGCGGTCGGGGCCTTTGGCTGGGGTGGCAACTGCATTATTGCCTCGGCGGGGATCAATGCGCTGACCAAAACCGGCATGTACTGTGTCAATCAATACGCTGCCAATAAGCCCGAGGGCTTTGGTGATGCGACCCTTCAGCATATTGGGAATGACCCGTTAACCGCCCACCAATTCATTTTCTCCACCAATAATACCCACACCGCCGCCAAAATAGCTTATCGCCTGCGCTCTTATGGCCAATGGCGGGAATGGATAGATATTGTCACCAGCCGCAGCGATACACTAACGCCCATCGGCATTCCACTGCCCTACCCAGGTACCACGCCACCGGCGGGATATTTAAAATGTAACGGCGCATCATTCTATGCCCACCACTACCCCGCGCTGGCAACCTTATATCCAGACAAAAAATTACCCGATTTGCGTGGCGAGTTTATTCGCGGATTTGATGACGGGCGCGGCATTGATACGGGTCGCACCCTGTTAAGCGCTCAAACCGACGCACTGCAAAATATCACCGGTGGCATCCGTGGCGTATCGGAAAGCCTCGGCAGCGCAGCAGAGAGCAACTTCAGCGGCGCTTTTGCGAAAGCTGAGTCTGTCGGTAACGACAACACCCCGCACCATACCGACATCACCCATTGCGGCAGCTTTGATTTTGACGCCTCCCGCGTGGTGCGCACCGCCGCCGAAACCCGACCACGCAATATTGCGTTTTGCTATATCTTGAGGGCGATCTAATGAAATATGACTTTACGGTGCAACCGGCCATCTTGGATGACCGTCAACTCGCCAGTCAGGCGGGATGGGTAACGCTCTATCACTATGATGCGGTGAGTCTGGAATACGCCAGCGCGGATATGGAGTACTTGCCGCTCGGTGTCGGCTTACCGGCTCATTCGGTCGCTGACATGCCACTCATCCAGCCT
>NZ_JBLWEX010000263.1:0-24411 GCF_048323875.1 Yersinia sp. LJYL362 | reverse complement strand
TTCCTTTGAACTTGGTTTCGATTTCTGAAAAATCATGTTTACCGATAACCAGGTTTCCGCCGACATAGAGCAATATTTCACCAATTCCGCGTTCAACACAGTTCTCACGCATACCGATGCAATCTACCTCGCCATGCCCATAAATAGAGGAAACGACAATGGCCTGAGCGCCGGTTTCAATGGCGGCATCAATATATTCATCTTGGCTCACCATAACGCCGAGATTAATTACGCTGAAATTGTGCATGGTAAATACCCGGTCGAGCACTTTATTACCAACAGCATGGCAATCAGCACCAATGACGCCAATAACAATTGTTGGGTTTTGCATGTTTTGCCCTCTATGTAGATTACATTCCATATATTTTTTTTGGTGGAAAATTAAGAATTACCCAGGTTTCCACGAGAAACTATTATATTTTTCATAACTAACTTTATTTACGTATTCTATATAAAACTGATAGTGGTAGGTTTTAGTTTCATTGGTTTGTAATGTGCTTCTCCGATAAGTCAAATACAATTGATTTATTGTCAGGACATCTTGAAAAAAACAGCTTATAAAAATATTTTTAATTTATTTCAAATAAAATCACCACCTTAACTTTTATTTCGTATTGATTCCTAATAACCATCTATAAATGCAATGTGAATTGATAGTCATATTTAAAGCAAAAGCGTGATCTAGGTATGATTATTATTTATGTCAGCATTGTGATGTTGATCATATATTTAACCATCATGATTAATAACTATTATTGGTAATGTTAGTGATAGAGGCATATTTATTAACTCACTCCGCTAGCCACTATTTTGACTAAATGTATCTTTGGATAATATTGTATTAACGATTTGTGATGCAAAGTGTGAATAATACGATCTCGATCATGCCGATGAGGGTTAAACAGCAATCCAATAACACTACCACTGTGGGCCACATTCAAACCATAAATGCCACAGTGTTCAACAATATCTAGCAATTGGTGAAATTGGGGTTTAGGCAGTGTGGATTCACTGGCGATAGCACTCAATGTGGTCGCCTCACCAAGCCTATGACAGCAGCGCCTCTCATTCGCTAAGCGAAATTGCTGCATCGCTTTTGCCAAATTGGGTGCTTGTTTCAACAAAAGGGAATGGCGATTTCGTTGGTGGAATTCTGCTGTCACCAGCGTCTGCGAACTTTCAAGCAACACAATATCGATATCAGGTAACCAAGAAAATGGCAGTTGAGTTTGTGCTGTCTGATGATCAAACAGAGTGAGATCTTTAAATATGGTGCTGTCAGTCGGCTCGAGCGCAACACAAAGCCGGGCCAACGTCATATCACTTAGTGATTGCCCAAGTAACCGAGCGGTGGCAATAGCTGTTGCTGCAATATCAGCGGTGCTACTGGCTAAACCTTTTGCTACGGGAATTGTTGATTCAAACTCGATACAGATTCTCTCTACCAGTAAGGGCGATTCTCCGAAGTGTGCCAAGACGTGTTTAAGCATTTGACGCATCCGGGGCCGTTCATTTTGCCCCGGTTTTCCTGGTGTAACTGAGACTCTGCTATACCAATTTATGGGGCAAGAGATCAGTTTTTCTCCACCGAGAATCCATCCCTGGAGCAACTCACCGCAAGAGGCGGGACAGCACGCTTCAGCCATGCGAGGGGGCCTCCGCGCCAAAATATTTTTGCTGGCAGCACATTATATTACCTGTAACAGTGACTTATGATTGATATCGGTTTGGTGAGCAGTAAAGGCCAAAACATCACTCAGATTCACGACATTGCCAATCACCAGCAGTGCGGGGGCGCGCAGCTTTTGACGTGCGATTTCATCTTTTAGGGTGCTGAGTGTCCCTTTGGCCATTTTTTGTTGTTGATGGCTGGCATACATCACGGCAGCAGCGGGGGTATCCGGTGATTTCCCTCCTTGAATTAACAACTGGCAAATTTCCTCTTGTCGGGTCATGCCCATCAGCACGATCAGTGTGCCGTCTAATTGCGCCAGCGCGTTCCAATTTTGTGGTTCATTCCCCTGACACATATGTCCGGTGACCACATGAAAGCTGGAAGCATAATGACGATGGGTGACAGGAATACCGGCATAGGCCAATCCACCAATAGAAGAACTGATACCGGGAACAACTTCAAAGGGGATTTGATAGCGCGAAAGACTTTCAACTTCCTCACCACCACGACCAAACACGTAAGGGTCACCGCCTTTAAGGCGCACCACGTTCTTGCCCACTAAAGCATGATCAATAAGGATTTGATTGATTTGTTCCTGAGGAACTGGATGGTGATTTGAGGTTTTTCCGACGTTAATAATCTGGCAATTAGGTGGAGCTTGAGAAATTAACTCCGAATTCACTAAGCGGTCATGAACAAGAACTTGAGCTTCACGAATGGCAAGTAACCCTTTCACAGTGATTAATGATGCATCCCCTGGACCCGCGCCAACTAACAATACTTTCCCTATTCTCATTAGAATAACCTTAAAATATATTATATAAGCTACGAACAACTTAAAAATACCGCGTCATTATCCATCAATAAATGCATTCGATACTTGACCCCGCTCCCATTATTTAATCACTTTACGGAATGAACTCTTCAAAATATATGATGTTCAATTTTTCTGTGAAATTTATTATTGCATTGTCATCAGTTATGTTTTTATTAATTATTTTTATTTTTAACTGTTAGATTGCATTTATTATTTATAATTATGAAGACTATCACAAAAACGACTGAGCGCAGTGTCCATATAAATAAAACTGTGTATGTTAAAAAATCAATAAAATACGATATTAATTTCTAATATAACTGTCTCGGCAAATCTGGCCGTTTAGTAAATTATTTTATGAAATAATGGGTGAGTTACAATGCGTTACAAAATTCCAAAAACTGACTTATTAGTGACATTTGAAGCCGTCGCTCAATATGAAAGCTACACAAGAGCGGCGGAAAAGTTAGCACTAACGCAAAGTGCCGTTTTCCGCCAAATAACGGCTCTGGAAGAATTCCTTAACGTGTCATTATTCCACCATGTTCGTAAACGGATTTTTCTCAATGATGCAGGGCGTTATTACCTGGATTTGGTCAGAGATACATTAGAACAACTGGAAAAAGACACGCAAAGTATTATGTCTTACCAGTCGACGCAACAAGTTCTGGAATTGGCTGTAACTCCCACGTTTAGTACCCATTGGCTTATTCCTAATCTCAGTAGTTTTCATGAAAGTCATCCGGAAATTGTCCTCAATTTAACTGCTCTCACGACCGGCGCTGATTTTTTGAATCTGAAATATGATGCGGCAATTATGCGTGAAGATTTCAGTAGCCCGTGGGCGCAAAATGAGCATCTCTTTGAAGAAGAGCTGGTCCCTGTCTGCAGCCGCATGTTGTGGCGTGATGACAAAAAAGTCATGCGCGCGGAGCAATTGATGGAGGAATTTACATTACTTCATCAAACGACACGCTTGGATGCCTGGTATGACTGGTTTGCATTGTCGGGTGTTAATAGTCCTAAAGTTAGGATGGGGCCACGTCTGGATCTCTTATCAATGCTGATTTCTGCGGTTCGCTCTAACCTTGGCGTGGCGTTATTGCCTCGCTTTGCTATTCATAAAGACTTAGACAATGGGGATATGGTCATTCCTTGTGATCTACCTATGAGCACCGGAAACCATTTTGTTTTGACTTATAAGGACGGTAAAAGAGGGCTGCGGAGTTTGCAAAAGTTCAGTCGCTGGATCCATGATAAATCAAAAGAAGAAGAGTTGAAGAGAACGTGGGCTGACTGATTTTTATAAAGTACTCATTCGCAAAGTGATCAAATATAAAATTTTCTTTAAGAGAATAGCGTGTTTTTTTGAAATTAAAAAAAGTATTAGAATATTATTCACTAATAAGCATTATGTGTTGCAGAGAGAACAATTGCTTTTTATTTGATTACATCAATAATGGTTGGGTAACGCATGCAATATGTTAACTATTACTTAAATCATTTCTTATGTAATTAATGGCCAGTTCTGCTCGCTATTTATCATTTGGCTAATTGAGTGACTATAATGTATAAAAATGACTTTTTTTATCAAGAGCTATTCCCTCTTTCTGAGGATGAAACAGAGTATTACTTATTAACAGATAAGTATGTTTCTATTATTAAAGTTGAAGGTAAAGATATCTTAAAAGTTTCACCTGAAGCACTGACATTGTTGTCTCAGCAAGCTTTTCATGATGCTTCATTTTTTCTTCGTCCTGCTCATCAACAGCAAGTTGCAGCTATTTTGCATGATCCTCAGGCAAGCGAAAACGATAAATATGTCGCGCTTCAGTTATTACGTAATGCCGAGATTTCAGCTAAAGGTATTTTACCTAATTGCCAGGATACGGGCACATCCACTATTGTGGCTAAAAAAGGCCAACGAGTTTGGACTGATAGTGATGATGCGCAAGCTTTATCCCGCGGTATCTATAACACCTTCCGCCACGATAATCTGCGCCATTCTCAAAATGCAGCATTAGATATGTATACCGAAGTGAATACCGGAACTAATCTTCCTGGTCAAATCGATATTTTTGCTACTCCTGGTGCACAATATACCTTTCTGTTTGTGAATAAAGGGGGCGGCTCTGCAAACAAAGCGGCTTTATATCAGGAAACAAAAGCTGTTCTGGAACCTAAAAAGCTCAGAGCCTTTTTAATCGAGAAAATGAGAGGGCTAGGAACAGCGGCATGTCCTCCTTATCACATTGCGTTTGTCATTGGCGGAACCTCTGCGGAATTAACATTAAAGACAGCCAAACTGGCCTCTACCAAATATTATGACAATTTACCTACCGAAGGTAATGAATATGGTCAGGCGTTTCGTGATACGGAACTTGAACAGGTATTACTACAGGCATCTCGTGACTTTGGCTTAGGTGCTCAGTTTGGTGGAAAATACTTTGCTCACGATATACGGGTTATTCGCTTACCGCGCCACGGCGGTTCTTGTCCGATAGGTATGGCTATTTCATGTTCTTCTGATCGTAATATTAAAGCCAAAATTAACCAAGAGGGTATCTGGCTCGAAAAATTGGAACGCCATCCTGAGCAATATATTCCTGAGCATTTGCGAGTGAATAATGAAGGAACGGTGGTTAATATCGATCTTAACCAGCCGATGAATAAAATTCGTGAACAACTTTCCTGTTATCCAGTCTCTACCCGTGTATCACTTAATGGCCCGTTGATTGTGGCGCGCGATATTGTTCACGCCAAACTGAAAGAGCGTTTAGAGCGGGGAGAAGAGTTACCGCAGTACATGAAAGATCACCCTGTCTACTATGCCGGGCCGGCGAAAAAGCCTGACGAGTTTGTTTCAGGTTCGATGGGACCAACAACAGGCGGGCGCATGGATAGTTATGTGGATCTCTTCCAATCCCATGGAGGCAGCCTGGTCATGTTGGCAAAAGGCAACCGCAGCGAGCAAGTCACTGATGCTTGTCAGAAACACCGTGGATTTTATCTGGGTAGCATTGGTGGGTCTGCGGCTATTTTGGCGCAGGAGTACATCAAAAGTCTGGAATGCATCGAGTACCCCGAGTTGGGAATGGAAGCGGTGTGGAAAATGGAAGTTAGAAACTTCCCGGCTTTTATTTTACTGGATGATAAAGGTAACTCTTTTTTTGACCAGATTCAGATGAAGGCCTGTGCTGGTTGCCAGCAGTAGTTTTTATTCGAGGGTTTCACTGTGCATGATGAAAGGTATCAACAACGGCAGCAACGCCTTAAAGATCACGTTGAAACGCGGGTTGCGGATGCGACCAAGACGGGTGGCCTCATTATTGTATTTACTGGCAATGGCAAAGGGAAAACTACGGCTGCTTTTGGGACAGCCACCCGCGCGGTGGGGCATGGTATGCGGGTCGGTGCGCTTCAGTTTATCAAGGGGACATGGGAAAATGGTGAACGCAACCTACTGGAACGCAATGGTGTCGAGTTTCATATTATGGCGACGGGTTTTACCTGGGATACACAAGATAAAGCGGCTGATACTCTTGCGGCAAAAGTGGTATGGGAACAGGGCTGCCGCATGTTATCTGACCCCTGTTACGAACTGGTGATTTTGGATGAGTTGACTTACATGATTACCTACGGCTATTTGGTGCTAGATGAGGTGATTACTGTGCTAAAAAACCGGCCAAAGAATCAAAGCGTTGTTATCACTGGGCGTGCTTGTCACCGTAATATTATTGATCTCGCGGATACGGTTAGTGAGTTGCGGCCAATTAAACATGCATTTGATAGTGGAATTAAGGCGCAAAAAGGTATCGATTGGTAAGTTAATTGATTAGTTGTTTGATTTTAAATGATTATTTATTGACGTGTGAACACAAATTGTATGTTTCCATCGGTATGTGTGTGCTAACGATAAGCTGGGATATTAAAGTGGGAAGGTCAGGGTTGGGTCTATTCGCAGCGAGATAGATTGGCAAATACCAAGACGGTAAGTACAGATATGTCTCAGTGCGCATGCTTTTCCCTGATCCTCCAGATAAATTCGGTCAGCTCAATGTGGCTATTATATTATTGAAGTGTAAGCATCCTTTGAATGGTTAATATAACGGCATTATCTGTATTCCTACCTGTGATGTAATTTGCAGCAGATTTTGTTTCTTCAAAAGCATTTCGCATGGCGAAACTGAAGGTCGCTCTTTCCATTAATTCAATATCATTCAGTCCATCACCAAACACCATGGTCTCATCTTTATTAACATTCAATAAGTTCTGTAGGATTTCCACTGTATGCCCTTTATGCACGCCGACATCGGCAATATCAATCCAGGCATCTTCAGATACCACGATATAGGCTTTATCAAAGAACTTGTGTAGATGAGGCTTGAAATCAGGGCAGCGCCCTTTTTCATCATAAATAGATATTTTAACAAAATCATGATTTACTTGATAAAATTCATCGACCCTTGTTACTTTGGCATATGAATTTTTGATTTTACCTTCCATTTCTTTAGATACAGAACTCTTAATAAAAGCGCCGTCTGATGTACAAGCAATGATGACGGGTTCTTTATTAATAGCCTCCAAAGTGGAAATAATCTCCAGTCCAAGTGTATTTTCAATTAACGATTGATAAACATATTCGCCTCTATATTTTATTCTGGTGGCACTATCACCCAGAATCCAGAACTGTTCAGCATCACCCGTGAAAAGTTCCTCTACACGTTCGCATTGTTTACCGGTACATATCGCAAAATGGACACCTTTCTGTGCCATGATTTTTTTGACGTCCTGAAACATCTCTCGATTGTAATCCCCTTTCTCATTAAGAAAAGTGCCATCCAGATCGGTAATTATTAATTTTATCATTGTAGGATACTCATTTTATTAAGATGACAATCAAGATTACAAAATATTATATTATTGTCACGTGAAAATAAGTTTCTTTTTTGTAATATGTACCATAGATAAAACAATATGTTTTTTAGTGATTTTTTTAATTAGTAGATTATTCTAATACAAAATGTTAATTATTTGTTGAGTAATAGCTTAATGGATTGGCGGTGACAAGGTAATGAGTGACATGGTAGAAGATAAAGTCTTATAGCGTGTTAATAGTAACAGTCATATAGTAATTTTATTTTATTGAAGTGTGATAGCGTATTTTTATTATTGCTAATTTCACTTAAAGAAGATTTAAATTCTGCTTGATAGTTCTTATCAAAAAAGATGGATTATTATTTTCAACGATAATGATATGATTCATATCCTACATAAGCGGTTACTTTGTTTTCGACCTTTGTGTATATAAAAATATAGTATTAGGTTACATTCTCATCTAATAAATTAAATTATTTAAATATCAATTTATTGACTTATTTTTATTTAAAGGACTATACAGTGACATATTCTAAATCTCTCTGTCTTATATTGGTGTCTGCATTATTATCGGGTTGTGCTGGAAAGCAGGCCTTTGATACTGAAGTCGAAAAGAAAGCTATTCGTGGCGATAATGGTGCTGAGATACCAATATCCGCTTATAACGCGTTAGAAACTGGTGGTAGCCATGCAACAGATACCTCGTTACGCCTTGTCACCCGTGGCGATACGGCTGCCGCTGTAGGACTCTCTGTCGTGGCTTTCGTGGCCCAGGCATTTGCCGGTGGTGCTTCGGGTAGCACTTTCAGCAAAGAGGATTTAAGAGGGACGAAAATAGTTGTTTTGAGTAACCCAAGTATTGGTTACTTCATGCCAAATATTGAGGCTGAAGTAAAGAAAGGGTTGGCGAACAAACCTAAACATCTTTATATGGAAAAAATAGAAGTACGTCCAAAAGTCTGGTTATTAATGTATGAGAATTTATCCGGATCAGAAACTGATTATGAATTGCGATATATTACGCACTTTAGTAAAAATAAAGAATCTTGGCAAAAGAGTGGGATGTATTTAACGTGTGAACCTACACCAGTTAAAGCACCACTGGAACAGTGGCAAGCAAATAATTATGAAAAAGTGACGAAGGTCACTCAACAATATATGGCTGAATGTATGAAAGACTTTACTGTGAAAGTCGATAGTATTGTTAGCTAGTCCTTAGTCATTTTTATATATCAAGATCCATAACATTTTATTTTCAATTTCAACAGGGGGCTTATTACCCCCTGGTTACTCTGCCGGGTTACGACTACCGGGCTTTATTTCTGCGATTCTTGGTGGGAAGTTGTGTACCGGCCAGGCTTGGCATTGCCTGGCGCATAATATCAAGAAATGCCCGCAATCTGGCCGGGTAGTAGCTGGCGTGGGGGTAAACCAAATATATTGGCAAAGGTAATCCATGCCAGTCGGGTGCCAGATGAACTAAACGCCCTTGCACGAGATCATCACTTATTACCCATGTCGATGCGATCCCTGCTCCTAATCCTGCTAGCGCGGCATTTCGTAATGCATACAGGCTGTCGGTACTTAATTGCGGTTGTATGGAAAAACGATAAATTTCACCATTTGTTTTATGGCTTAGCGCGACTTCACTACGATAAAACGAATTCAATGCCAGCCACTGGTAATCCTGCAATTGTTCGGGATGAGTTGGCACCGGCTTATTATCTAGCAATTCAGGGGCGGCAACCACGATACGGGGCACTTCGGCCAATAAAATCGCTACGACTGACGGATCAGTTACGGCCCCCACTTGAATGGCGCAATCAATGCCTTCAGCAATAAAGTCGGGGCGGCGATCATTTAGCATCCATTCAACTGACATTTTCGGGTATTGGTGTAGGAAGTCTTTAAGTGGTTTGATTAATTGGTCTTGTCCAAAAGCGTGGGGGACCAAAACACGCAGTAATCCTCTCGGTTCGTCCGATGCGCCCCGTAGATCATCTTCCATTGTGCTCCAGCTCTCAACAAGCTGTTTGGCATGGGAATAGCAACGTTCGCCATCATCGGTCAACTTCATGATATGCGTGGTGCGCTGCAATAATTTCAGGCCAAGCAACCGCTCTAATGTCTGCAAACGGCGGCTGATAGTCGGCTGACTAGTCCCCAAACGTGCTGCGGCCGCAGACAAACTGCCCGCTTCGACGATACGAATAAATGTTTGCATCAACTCTATACGGTCGATGCCTACTAAATTAGGTTCTGTCATACGCTAAGCGTATAACAGTTTTACTCTCCAGGCGACTACCAAGATAGGTCTGTGCACGCAAAAATACAGGCTCAATATCATTACAGGTAGCCATCATGTCAGTCATTCAAACCGTATCAACTCACACAGAAAGTGCTGGGGAAACCCTTTCCGGCCGAAAAGTTCTGATGTTGGCAACTGGCGCAGGCCTTAGCGTCGCATCAATTTATTATAGCCAGCCGCTACTCGGCATCATGGGGTCTGATTTACACGCCAGTGTCGGTGCGGTCGGCTTAGTGCCTACACTGACACAGATTGGTTATGCCTTGGGCATACTGTTACTTGCTCCGTTAGGGGATCGCCATGACCGCCGGATTATCATTTTATTGAAAGGTATTCTACTGACCGCTGCTTTGATGTTCAGTGGTTTTGTCCCTGGTATCAGCGCGTTGCTGGTGACCAGTTTTATTATCGGGATTGCCGCAACAATGGCACAGGATATTGTTCCCGCTTCTGCAACATTAGTCTCGGCGGCACAACGCGGGAAAACAGTCGGTACTGTCATGACGGGTTTGCTACTGGGTATTTTACTCTCAAGGGTCCTAAGTGGCTTTGTCGCCGAGTACTTTGGCTGGCGGTTGCTGTATATGGGGGCTGCACTGTCAGTCATTCTGATAACGCTGGTGATATGGCGCAGTTTACCGCGAGTAGCGGCAACCTCGGCACTGAGTTATCCGGCGTTGCTCGCTTCAATGAACCATTTATGGTTACAGTTTAAAGAGTTACGTCGGGCTGCATTATCACAAGGGCTACTGTCTGTCGGGTTTAGTGCTTTCTGGTCAACATTGGCGGTGATGTTGCAGGATACTTATCACCTTGGCAGCGCTGTAGCGGGGGCGTTTGGTCTTGCCGGTGCCGCAGGGGCATTGGCTGCACCATTAGCTGGTTCATTGGCAGACCGTCGAGGGCCGCAAGTGGTGACGCTGATGGGTACAAGCCTGGCGACACTGTCCTTTGCTGCTCTGTTCCTTTTGCCACTGTTACCATTTCACCTTCAGATAGGGCTTATTGTGGTCAGCGCCATTGGGTTTGATTTTGGTGTTCAGGCCACGCTGGTGGCGCATCAAACTATCATTTATAGCCTGGAACCTTCGGCTCGCAGCCGGCTTAATGCGCTGCTATTTACTGGCGTGTTTGTCGGGATGGCTGTCGGTTCCGCTTTGGGTAGCCTGATGCTGGAAAAAATGGGATGGACTGGCGTGGTTGCCCTCATTACTCTCGCTGGAGTTGCGAGCCTGGCTGTGCGATGGCGCGGCCGTAGTGCCAAATAGTGGGCTCAGACAGTAAAACGGCTAACAGAGATAAATTTTATCCGATGTTTTGGGAGCCAGGGAGCGCCAGTTTCCTGACGATTTATCAATAAAAAGCGGCTAAGTTTTATGAGCTTAGCCGTTTTCAATATCAGATTCGAATGCTAGTTTTGTAAGTACATAATGCTTTGGCGAATTTCCCTTTCAATGTCAGCTTCTGACCAGATATTCAATTGTGATGAAAACGGCTCAAAAGCATATATTCCCTGATAGCCCAGCCGTTCAAGATTTGCCACTTGTTGTTTACTGTTCAGTTTATCCTGTTCACTCAGCATAATACGATCTTCATCGGTGAGTGTGGACTTCAGCCGTGTCTCTTCGACACCGGAAAGATGTACCAGTCCAATGGTATTGACGTCGATATGGGCATCGAACTCAGCCTGTGCAACATCACTGAGATAGTAGTGGAAGGTATCCAGCACCATTTTGTAGGGCGCGGCTGACTTGCGGATGATGGATTGCGTCAGCAAGTGAGAGCGTAATGAACTGATCCCAAAGCCTAACGGTTCCACGAGCCCGATCACTTGATATTTTTTAAATAATGGGGCCAATAGTACTAATGAATCCAGTGTGTCTTGTTCTTTTTGCTCGGCTGAGCGACGGTCACTGGCGCTACAGTTTGGGCATAAAATAACCCCGCGGCAGCGAATCTCTTTTGCTTGTTGTAGCATGCTTTCTGCTTCTTTCAGCAATGCTGGGCGGTGTTCTGGCAAATTAAAGTATTGCAGGGCATTGATAGTCACAATTTCGATTTCATACTCATCGGCCAGGGCATTGAGCTGTGCTGAACTTAACTCATCTGTCACTTTCTCACCCGGCATGTCATTACGTAATTCAACTTTATTTAACCCGCATTTTTTAACCAGACGGAAAAAGCTTTCAATATTTAAATTGGGGGCAATCTTGCGGTTAATACAGAAACGATCTTGTGCAATAGACATGGTGCCGGCTCCTGCGGTGATAGATATGCGTGATAAATCTCTTCTGAATATTGTTTAAAACAAGAACATTTATTTCATTTAAATGAAATAACGAAACATAAATTTTTCGATTCAGCTCAAATATCAGGCTGATTAAATTCATTCAGTTATCGTCAGTCCGGTTTGTTTTTTGAGATTAACAGCTTATTTATGGCGGGCAATAGGAAGTTTTAGGCTAATGAGAGCTTTGCGTGGACGGTCTGTCTTTTTGAGCTTTTGCCTTTTTCCGTTGCAGGAATTTGCGATACATCGCACAAAACAAAATTTCCAAAGAAAGTTATTTGAAACTTTTTTTTCAATAGCATAAAGTCTGCATATCGGCTGGTATTTCGCCTTTCCGGCGGCTGGTCGCCTTGCGGGCTATCTTCGGCGCTATACCCAAGATAGCCCTTACTGATTGAGCGCATGGTCCGTTAGGTGTCTGGCTTATAGCCATGTTCGATGACCCTTGCGATAGCCGCTATTAAGAAGAGGGTGAGACATGAAAATCGTGAGTAACTTTATCGGTGGGAAGAATTCCCTAAGTTCCAGCAATCAAACTGCCGATATTCATAATCCAGCCACCGGTAAGGTTGAAAGCCAGGTCACGCAAAGTACAGCTGAAGAAGTTCAGCAAGCTATCGGCGTAGCTCACCAGGCCTTTGCCGATTGGTCACGAACTACCCCTCTGCGTCGTGCCCGCATTATGTTCAATTTTAAAACGCTGATTGAACAACACCGTGATGAATTGGCGGAGTTGATTGTTCGTGAACACGGTAAGGTCTATTCAGATGCGCTGGGTGAAATCACACGCGGTTTGGAAGTGGTCGAGTTCGCCTGTGGTATCCCACACTTATTGAAAGGTGAATACTCTGCAGATGTCGGTACCGGGGTTGATAGCTTTTCAATGATGCAGCCTTTGGGGGTTGTTGCCGGGATAACGCCTTTTAACTTCCCTGCAATGGTACCCATGTGGATGTTCCCCATTGCGCTGACATGCGGCAATACCTTTATCCTGAAGCCCCCTGCATTGGACCCTTCTGCATCGGTTCGTTTAGCTGAGTTGCTGACGGAAGCGGGTTTACCTGATGGCGTATTCAATGTTATTCACTGTTCTAATGAAAGTGCTGCACAACTCTGTACAGATCCACGAATTCAAGCCGTAAGCTTTGTCGGTTCTTCTACTGTGGCCGAACATATTTACACTACTGCCAGTGCGCACGGTAAACGTGTACAAGCCTTTGGTGCCGCGAAAAATCAGGCGATCGTCATGCCAGATGCTGATTTGGATGCGACCGTAAATGCATTGATGGGAGGTGCTTTTGGGTCGGCGGGTGAACGTTGTATGGCACTGCCTATTGCGGTAGTCGTTGGTGACAGTACCGCGGATAAATTAATTGAAAAGTTAAAACCACTCATTGCTCGCCTACGTGTCGGTCCAGGTATACAGCAAGGCGGGGAAGAAAATGAAATGGGACCGCTGATTTCAGCAGCCCATCAGAAAAAGGTTCTTGGTTATATAGATCAAGGAGTTACAGAGGGTGCGACATTAATAACAGATGGTCGTAATTATAATGTCGCTGGTTATGAGCAAGGATACTATATAGGCGGCACACTGTTTGATCATGTTACCCCAGAGATGAAGATTTATCGGGAAGAAATCTTTGGCCCCGTATTAGGGATTGTCAGAGTGCCTGATTATCAAACAGCAATTAATACGGTGAATAGTCATGAGTTCGGCAATGGGAGCGCGATTTTCACCAGTAGCGGCCACTATGCACGGCAGTTTGTACATGAAGTTCAGGCTGGGATGGTTGGCGTCAATGTGCCTGTGCCAGTACCAATGGCGTTTCACAGTTTTGGTGGTTGGAAGCGTTCTGTATTCGGTGCATTGAATGTTCATGGCACTGATGGGGTGCGTTTCTATACCCGCATGAAAACAACCACAGCCCGTTGGCCAACAGGCCAGCAAACTGTCTCAGAATACAGCATGCCAACGCTGGGCTAATGCTACTTGAGGGTGTTCGTTAGAATAATTTCATGTCGTTAACAGGAGAGTCATCATGTTGTCACTGCTTGCTAAATGTCAGCCTCCGGATGCGGATGGGCGTATTCAGCATATTTCGCCAGAGAATGCTGGCTGGCGTTTTGTTGGGTTTGATGTCTATCGCCTTACGGCTGGAAAGACATTGATGCTGGAGAGTGCTGAAAATGAACTCTGCTTGGTATTGGTTGCTGGAATTGCCTCGATATCAACACGCCGGGCAGAATATCCGCATATTGGCAAACGCATGAGCCCGTTCGAACGAACACCGCCTTATTCTGTTTATGTTCCACACCATGATAGCGTAAAAGTTGTGGCAGAGACCGATTTGGAATTGGCGGTCTGCCGTGCGCCCGGTAATGGCCATTTACCGTCTCGTCTGATTACGCCAGCAGATGTGGGAGTAGAGCGGCGAGGTAAGGGGCGTAACCAGCGGTTAGTACATAACATCTTACCTGACGATAAACCTGCAGACAGTTTGTTGGTGGTTGAGGTTTATACCGATGAGGGGAATACCAGTTCATACCCAAGTCATAAGCATGATCAGGAAAATGCGACAGATGAAACTTATCTGGAAGAAACCTACTATCACCGGCTAAATCCAGAGCAAGGTTTTTGCATGCAACGTGTTTATACCGACGACCGTTCACTGGATGAATGTATGCCGGTTTATAACCGAGATGTCGTAAAAGTGCCAAAAGGTTACCACCCCGTGGCGACATTAGCGGGCTATGACAACTATTATTTGAATGTTATGGCAGGGCCAGTACGGTTATGGAAATTTACCTGGGAAAAAGATCATGCATGGATCAACAGTGATCAATATCCGGTAGAAAAAAGCTAAGTCGCTTTCTAAAATATGCAGTGAATGGGTAGACAGAACTCTACCCATTTTAAGTAGATCCCCAAAGATGGCATCTAACTTGGCAGCGCCAGAGAATCTGCCGAAGGACTTATGCTTTGGCGTTATTCAGTGCCAAGGAAACGGCTAAGGTTTGTGCCAGGCACATAGAAGCAACCTGCGAACGGAACCCGTCAACTTGTGCTTCCCGCACCACAAAGCAGACATCGCTGAAAGCCGCTAATGGGCTCACCTGGCTATCAGTAATCGCAATCTGCTGCGCACCACTTTTTGCGCCTAACTCCACCAGTTCTAAGGCTTCTTGTGCATAGGGGGAGTAACTGATAGCAATGACCACGTCTTTGGGTTTGACCATGCTCAGTTGTTCAGCAAACATTCCGCCCAGCCCATCAATCAGAAAAGCCCGGCGCTCCAAATGGCGTAATGCATAGGTCAGGTAAGAAGCCACGCTGAAAGAGCGACGTAAGCCAATCACATAGATATTTTCAGCATTGTTTAACAGTTCGACGGCTCTATCCAACTGTTCTGCACTGGTTTGCACCGCCAGTTGCTGTAGAGCTTGCGCATTGACCATTGTAAATACATTCAGTATTTCAGCCGGTTTTTCCGGCGCAGTATTGCCATCAGTTGAGGTTTGACGAAATAACCGCGCGCGCTCGGTATAGTTAACGGTTTCTTCCATCAGATGTTGACGGAATACCTGTTTCATTTCGTTAAAGCCACTGAAACCAAAGGCATTTGCAAACCGGATTAAGGTTGATGGTGGCACACTGGCTTGGGCCGCAATGGAAGCAACTGTATCAAATGCAATGCTGTTACTGTTATCCAGGATATAACGGGCAACTTGTTTTAAGCGTTTGCTTAATGTCTCATAACGATGACGAATTTGGTCTTGTAGCAATGATAGTTGAGTTGGGTTATTCATCCATTCGGCCCACGGCAGAGGAAAATTCAGGGGTTATCTGTCAGCTATTCTAACAGATGGTTGGAAAATTTCATTTGTTGATATTCGCATTTGCTTTTATTTCATTGCGAATTAAAAACGTTCACTAAACCATGATAAAGGAAACGGCTATAAGCAAAAGATATTACTTTATTAAGTTTGACAGAAATCAGGATTTTTTCAGGCTAATAAGGAATAAACCATGCAGATAGCAGCATAATAGCGCCGACGTTTTCCTCGTCAGCGCCACTAAAGCTGTTTTAAATTCAGATGACTGGACGATAATCTCGCCAATAGCCTATCAGTGTTTGATAATTTTGTTTCACTTGCGCGATCAACTCGGCATCATTTATCTCACCGTGCAGCCAATGGCCTGATGCCTGGCCAAAGATAGTGCGACCGACAGCAAAACCTTTAACCCAGGGTGCTTTTGCCGCTGCGGCAAAACCCGCCTTTAATATTGCTTCTGGAGAATCTAACCCAAGAATCAATACACCTCGGCAATAGGGGTCTTGAGTTTCAATCAATTTACCGACTTTTTGCCAGTTTTCAGCACTTAGTGGTGGCAGTTTCCACCAATCTGGTTGAATACCTAGCGCATAGAAATGTGCCATAGTTTCAATATAATAACGCTCATCTTTGTCTTTATTGTCTTCAGGTAAAATCACTTCCAACAGTAATTCATGCCCCGATTTACAGCATCCGCGGTAAACATCCTGAATCAGCTCATCCTGCTGCTGGCGTAGCTCCGCGCTGTCTTTGGGGTGATAAAAGACCAGGCACTTCACGACATGTTCCAGCGGCCAATCAATGAGTTGGGAGCCAATATTGCCATGTTCAAGGCGTAATGGTCTTGAGCTGGGGAGCTCAATGGGGCGGCCTATCCACCACCCGTGGCCGGTAATGGTGTTGAGCGCTTCCTGGCCGTAAGTGGTATCTGCCAGAATGCCACTTTTATGCTCCAGCCCGGATTCTTGCGCCGCCTGTTGTGCGGCCTGAAGTAATAATGTTTTGAGTTTGGGGATTCGTTCTTCACTCACACCCGCTTCACGCGCCATATCAGCCAATTGTTTGCGGTGATCAAAGGCAAATACGCAAAGCTCCGGCCACTGCTGCTTACGGGTGGTTACCCGATGCAAATGATTAAGGCGAGTGTCACTATCCGGGCGCGGAACAGAGTGTTCACGGCTGAGGTAATCGTCTAATTCTATTTTGGTTGGCATGGCCGGTGCGCAGCCATGACGTGAAACAACCAGTGCGCCGCACGCATTGGCGTAACGGCAAGCTTGCTCCCAACTTTCATCATTAAGATAGCCGCGTAGCAAACCAGACATAAAGGCATCACCAGCCCCCAATACATTGAGAACTTCAACGCGAACACCAGAATGGAGTTTGACCTGTTCCCAACTGGAGGGGATTGCCCCTTCGAATACTGAACAACCTTGTGCTCCACGCTTGCAGACCAGTGTCGCCTGAGTTGCTTTACGCACATTTTGCAGCGCTACCAGGGTATCTGTACTGCCCCCCGCGATATGGAATTCTTCTTCAGTACCGACAATTAAATTGAAATGGTGCAGGACTTCTTGCAGTTGCTGAGTCACTTTTTCTGATTCAATGAAACGTGTTTCACCGTCGCCAAGTGAGGTCAGGCCCCATAATACTGGACGGTAATCAATGTCCAGAGCAGTTCGTAGCCCATGCTTATGCCCGTATTCCAGCGCCTTCAATACCGCGGCGCGTGTATTTGGGTGCGAAAGATGTGTGCCAGTGATAGCCAGTGCTCGTGATGATGCAATATAAGTTTCATCTATATCATCCGGTATCAGAGCCATATCAGCACAGTTTTCACGGTAAAAAATCAGAGGGAAAGTTTCTTGATCTTTAATACCCAGAATAACCAAGGCGGTTAGGCGCTGCTTGTCAGTAATCAGAAAACGGGTATCAGCCCCAACACGTTGTAATTCCTCGCGCAGGAAACGGCCCATATGCTCATCACCTACACGTGCCAACATACCTGACTTCAAGCCCTGAATGGCTGTGCCGTAGGCGACATTACCTGATGACCCGCCCAAATATTTGGCAAATGTACTGGTATCTTCCAACCGGGAACCAATCTGTTGCCCATAAAAATCGACAGCAATTCGCCCGATACATATGACATCCAGTACTTTGTGTTGTGTACCCATCCCCATTTCCTTCTTTTAAAACCCCGACAATGACCGATGAAATAAACCCGTAGTAACGTTTCTAAAATCAGTATGAGGAATAAATATTTCAACTTCAAGGTTAAATGAAATTTATTCCCCGAATATGTGACATGGCTAAAAGCCTTATATCACGCAGGAAAATAGGGCTTACACCCAAGGATTGTGCCAGTTATTAATGGTTTTCTTAGGAAGGAATAGAAAGCATTTATGAGTGATATAAACCAATAATATCAATTCATTAGCCTTGTGTTTTGTGGGTTTGTAATGATGCTATTTCATGTGAGCCAATGCGGGTATCGCGATTTCAGCGTTTACTTGATTATTTGATCTTCATCGCATAATGAAATGTTTCTTCTGTAATGTGATTTTATGAAAAAAATATTTGTTTATAATCCCAGCTATGTTTCACCTCACTGTTGTCAGCATAGTGGCAGTCATTAAGTCTGCTTCTTCTCTCCGGCAAACGTGTCCTTTGGGGCTGAAAGTATCTCAGTCACTATGGTATCGCGCAAACAGAGCAAAGGATGAGTAAATGAGTAAGATTCGGCTAACCATGGCACAGGCATTAGTCCGTTTTTTGGACAATCAATACCTGCAAGTTGATGGTCAAGAAATCAAATTTATCAAAGGAATTTTTGCTATTTTTGGTCACGGTAACGTATTGGGCGTCGGGCAGGCACTGGAACAGAATCGCGGCGAGTTAGTGGTTCATCAAGGGCGAAATGAGCAAGGAATGGCCCATGCAGCGACCGGTTTCGCCAAACAAAAACTGCGCCAGCAAATCTATGCTTGTACCTCATCTGTGGGGCCGGGCAGTGCCAATATGGTGACCGCTGCCGCAACGGCAACAGCTAACCGTATCCCCTTACTGTTGCTTCCTGGTGATGTGTTTGCCTCACGTCAACCCGATCCCGTGCTCCAGCAAATTGAACAATCTCATGACCTGAGTATCAGTACCAATGATGCATTCAAGCCCGTCAGTAAATACTGGGATCGCATTACGCGGCCAGAACAACTGATGAGTGCGTGTATTAATGCCATGCGGGTACTGACTGACCCGGCAGAGACTGGTGCCGTAACGCTGTGTTTGCCGCAAGATGTACAGGCTGAAGCCTATGATTATCCAGATTACTTCTTCCAAAAACGCGTTCATCGCCTTGACCGGCGACCTGCTAGCGCATCCATGCTGGCTGATGCCATTGCTTTACTGACCTCAAAACGTAAACCGATTTTGGTCTGTGGCGGTGGCGTAAAATACTCTCAAGCCGGTCAGGCATTGCAACGATTTGCTGAATGTTTCGGTGTGCCGTGGGTTGAAACACAAGCGGGTAAAGGCACTATCAGCTCAGAACATGAATTGAATCTTGGCGGTATTGGTGAAACAGGTTGTCTGGCGGCGAACACCTTGGCGAAACAGGCTGATTTGGTCATTGGTGTCGGCACCCGCTATACCGATTTTACGACATCATCGAAATGGTTATTCCAGAATCCGGATGTTTCATTCCTCAATATTAATGTTAGTGCTTTTGATGCTGGCAAGCTGGATGGTTTACAGTTGCTGGCGGATGCGCGTGAAGCATTGTCTGCATTGCATCAGCAACTTGGTAGTACTCGTTATCAGGCTGATTGGGACGGGGAGATTACCCGCATGCGTACTGAGCAATTAGCCGAGACAACGCGGGTTTATCAGGTGGAATACCATGCTGAGGATTTCACCCCTGAAATTAATGACCATTTAGACCGTGAGCAGGTTTTTGCCGAGTTTATCAATAAAACCGGCTCTTTCCTGACACAAAGTCTGGTGTTGGGAATACTGAATAATCAATTACCTCAAGATGCCGTCATTGTTGCCGCTGCTGGCAGCTTACCCGGTGATTTACAGCGAGTGTGGCGCACAAAAGGCAGTAATGGCTATCACGTTGAATATGGTTATTCGTGTATGGGCTATGAAGTCAGTGCTGCATTGGGCGTCAAGTTGGCCGAACCTGGCCGTGAAGTTTACTCATTGGTGGGCGATGGTGCCTTCATGATGCTGCATTCCGAGCTGGTCACATCCATTCAAGAGCGCTGCAAAATCAACGTCATATTGTTCGATAACATGACAAATGGCTGCATCAATAACCTCCAGATGGAACATGGCATGGACAGTTATGCCACTGAATTCCGTTTCCGTAATCAAGAAACGGATCAATTGGACGGCGATTTTGTCCCGGTAGATTTTGCCATGTTGGCTGCTGCTTATGGCTGTAAAACATACCGTGTTTCCACTGAACAGCAACTGATCGATGCATTGGCAGATGCCCGCCTGCAGACGATTTCAACGCTTATCGACATAAAAGTTCTACCAAAGACCATGGTGCATAAGTATCTGAGTTGGTGGCGAGTGGGTGTTGCTCAAGTATCTGACAGTGAAAGAACGGACGCAGTGGTCCGGGTGTTGGAGCAAAATATCGCTAAAGCCCGTGACTATTAGCACTCACTGCATGATCTGGATGTGAAGTCGTAAAACGAGCAGGGATCACCTGCAAGCCAAACTTCATGAGGGAAATAATATGTCATTAAATATTGGTGTGATTGGGACAGGTGCTATTGGTCAGGATCATATTCGCCGTTGTAGCAAGGTGTTGCAGGGTAGTCGTGTCGTCGCCGTAACCGATATTAATCGCGAGCATGCTACCAAAGTTATTCGTGACTTGGGTATCGAAGCGAATGTTTATGCAGATGGGTATGAAGTGATTAAGGCGAAAGAGGTAGATGCGGTATTAGTCACCTCTTGGGGGCCAAGTCACGAAGAGTTCGTATTGGCGGCTGTTGCTGCGGGTAAATACGTATTCTGTGAAAAACCATTAGCGGTAACCGCTGCAGGATGTAAGCGTATTGTAGAGGCAGAAGCGGCACAAGGTAAGCGCTTGGTTCAAGTCGGGTTTATGCGACCTTACGACCAAGGTTATCGCGCACTAAAAGATGTGATTACCAGTGGAAAAATTGGCGAGCCATTAATGCTGCATTGCGCCCATCGTAACCCGAGAGTGGGTGATAACTACACTACAAGTATGGCTATCACTGACACTTTAATTCATGAAATTGATGTGCTGCGCTGGTTATTAGATGATGATTATGTCTCGGTTCAGGTTGTTTTCCCGCGCAAAGCTAAACATGCCAAAGCTCACCTGAGAGACCCGCAAGTTGTGCTATTTGAAACGGCAAAAGGGACGCGTATTGACGTTGAAATCTTTGTGAACTGTCAGTATGGCTATGATATTCAATGTGAAGTGGTCGGTGATAACGGCATTGCCAAATTACCTGAACCCTCTTCAATATTGCTGCGTAGCGAAGCTCGGCTATCACATGAAATTCTCACTGATTGGAAAGATCGTTTTATCGATGCCTACGATGTGGAACTGCAAGCCTTTATCAATGATGTTTTGGCTGAAACACTCACCGGACCTTCTGCCTGGGATGGTTTTGCAGCTGCAGTCACCGCAGATGCCTGTATTGCAGCGCAGGATAATGGTGAGATTGTGCCGATAAGCTTGCCGTCACGGCCCACTTTTTATAATAAATAATATCAATATCAGCTGCCTGTGCGCCAGCTGACAAACTGTCGCATAGTCAGATTTTTATTGCCGAACGGACCTTATCTCAAGCTTGCATATATCTCACGTGAAACTGGGAGTGCTATGAAAATTGCATTTGATGTTGATGTCATTAAAGACCTGGGTATCACTAATATGGTTCGCCAGGTGGCGGAATGGGGATATGACTATATTGAGCAGTCACCACATCCGCAGTTGAATCCGTTTTATAAGCACCCCAAAGCTGGCCGTGAAGTTGTCGCCGAGTATAAGAAAGCATTAAAAGAAACTGGGGTCGAAATATCATCTTTTATCGTGGTATATCGCTGGGCTGGGCCACTTGACGCTCGGCGACAGGCGGCAGTGACCAACTGGAAGAGAATGATTGAAATTGCTGTTGAGATGGGGGTTTCGGTCATTAACACCGAACTTTCTGGCGACCCAAATGAGCCTGAGGTTTGTGAAGAGATGTGGTATCGCTCAATGGAAGAGTTATTACCGATTATTGAGCGTGAAGGTATCCGGGTCGAGATTCAATCTCATCCATGGGATTTCTGTGAAGAAAATAATGAAACCGCAGATTTAGTGAAGTCACTGCGCAGTGATAACGTGAAATACCTTTATAGCGTCCCCCATACGTTTTTCTATGATAAAGGCAAAGGAGATGTTGCCAGTATGCTGAAATATGCTGGTGATGATCTTTCTCATGTATTGATTGCCGATACCATGAATCACACTAAACACTGCCGTTATATTATGAACCCACCTGGCGTTGATGCTGTTATTCATCAGCATGTGGGTATTGGTGAGGGAGAAGTTGACTTCTCCGCGCTGTTCCAGACATTACGTGATATGGATTTTGCCAATCGTACTTTTAAAGTCGGCGGGGAATCAATTATTGCGACGTCTCTTTTTGGTTATCCGGAAAAAATGGTGCATCAGGCGGTTGCGACTCGTGAACGTATTGAGCGCGAATTGTTGGGGAAATAAAACCCAATAGATACCTGAGTATTAGGCACTATTTAAAACGTGAATAAAGACTATTTTTTGCATTAAAGGACGGGCAATTAATCACCTTTTAATTGTATTCATCTGTATAAATTAGATGTATCGCAGAGGTTTCTTATGAATAAAGATCGTGTGAAGTTGGCAATCGCTCCTATTGGTTGGACGAATGACGATATGCCAGATTTAGGCAAAGAAAATACTTTCCAACAATGTATCAGTGAAATGGCGCTAGCTGGATTTACCGGTAGTGAGGTTGGCAGTAAATACCCACGAGATCCTAACGTACTGAAACCTATGCTTGAAATACGAGGCATACAGATTTGTAATGCTTGGTTTAGCACTTTTTTTGCCGATGGTCAGCGCGCTAAAACCATTGATGAATTCACTAATCATATGAATTTTCTCCATGCAATGGGGGCAAAAGTGATTGGTTGTTCAGAGCAAAGCAAAAGTATCCAAGGAACCACGAAAGCAGTCTTTGAAGAAAAACCTTACTTTACTGACACTGAATGGCAGCGTGTAGCGGAGGGTTATAACGAATTAGCCAAGATTGCGGCCACTAAAGGGATGCAAGTGTGCTTACATCATCATATGGGGACGGGGATTCAAACCAGTGAAGAAATAGATCGTTATATGAGTATGGTTAATGACGATGTATATCTGCTATTTGATACTGGCCATGCGTATTATTCCGAAGGTAGCCAGGAAGCGATGTTGGCTATTTTAGAAAAATACTTACCGCGTATTAATCATGTTCATTTGAAGGATGTTCGTGATGAAGTGGTTGCGGAAGTTAAAGCTAAGAAACTCAGTTTCCTTGATGGTGTAAAAAAAGGCACTTTCACCGTACCTGGCGATGGTGTTATTGATTTCGGTCCGGTCTTTAAATTGCTGGATGAAAAGGGTTATCAGGGATGGATGGTGGTAGAGGCAGAGCAAGACCCCGCGATAGCTAACCCATTTGAATATGCAGTGAAAGCCCGCCGTTATATCAAAGAAACAGCGGGTATTTAGCAATATTTATCCTCTTTCAAATTGCAGGTGTATTTATTGCTTTTGTATGCCGCCGGTCTGCAAATAGTGACCTCAGGGATAGGGCATAGACCTTATTCCCTGATGGTTATTCTGATGTCTTGATTCGTCCCATATGATAGGTATCAACAAACTGACCATCGCGGAAAGCAAAACGTGGGCTGGTACCTTCAATTTCAAAACCAAATTTACGATAGAGTGCGATTGCTGCCAGGTTATCGACAAAAACAGTCAGTTCAATACGTTGTATATTCAGCCAGTTATCACATAAGTCAATCATGGCTGCCATCAATTCACTGCCGACACCTTTCCTGCAAGAGTTAACATCAACAGCAATACCAAAAGTCGCGACATGACGGCGGCGTGCTCGTTGATTTGCTTCAACAGTCAGTTGACCAACAATCTTCTCATCAATACATGCCACTAAATTATGTATCCCAGCCGGTATCTCTTTGATCTTTTTTTCCCACATATCAAGAGAAGGTAGGGGTAGCTGTAATGTGTCGCGATAAACCTGTGGATGAGAAAATAGCTGTTGCAAAGCAGGATAATCAGTGGGCTCCACATGGCGTATCTGCACATTTTTCATAAACATACCCTTACTCTTACTGTTTGAATTACCTACTAAAATATCTATTTTTCTCATTGAGTCAATAATATTAGCGCTGACTAAAAAAAACACTTTACAAGTGAGAGTGATAATGATTATCATTGTCGTGCTTTCAGATGAGACCATCAAAGTTTAGGTGTTCACATTACGAAGGCACGACATTGCTCACATTGCTTCCAGTGTTTA
>NZ_JBLWEX010000262.1:0-24167 GCF_048323875.1 Yersinia sp. LJYL362 | reverse complement strand
CACATCAACAGCAAATGACCATCAACCAGATGCTGGATATGCCGTTCTATCACCCCGTGATTGAAGAAGGTTTGCGTACAGCATTGCGTGATTTGCAGTCTAAATTGAAACTGGGTACTGACGAGGCTGAACGCTGCCTGCGCTGCCCAGGTGAATAACCTTTTCCAACCGCTTAAACCGGGCGTTATGCCCGGTTTTTTATCCTTTATTTCGCGCAGCAACGTCAAATAATACCCCGCTATTCACCGTCTTATATTTTTTAGATCAAAACCAACTGGCATAGTCAATGAAACCTGCCCATTTGATAATAACCCGACGGGTGGCGGGGGCAATGGTTGAGCGCGTTTAACTACTGCCAATGCTTCTTGATCTAAAGCAATAACTCCGCTGCTCTTAACAAGTTTAGTAGATAACACATACCCCTCTTTATTAACCACAAAACGGATAATCACAGTTCCTTGCTGGCGCTGTTTTCGGGCACGAGGTGGATAACGTTTAAACCCTGCCAGATGCCCTTGTAATCGGCTTTTCCAATTCATTTTACTTTGTTGATTATGCAACGAATGGCTGTTCGCCGCAGCCGCGACCCGATGACTCTCCCCCGATAAAGGCGTACTGGTTACCACCGCTGGAGCTGAGGGGCTGCTTTGGTTTTCCGATATTTGTTCATTAATGGGCTGACGTGGTGCCATCACTTTCTGTTGTGGTCGTTTTGCTTTGTTTAGCTCTTTTAGCGGCTCATTTACTTCTCTTTCAACAATCAACGCAGCATTTGAATGCTCGGGTGCGGCCAAGATATGACTCACTTCTTCTGGCTGATGTTCCGACAGCTCCGTCACCGGTTCGTTGATATTTTTAGTGATACCAACTACCGAATCTTGCTCCATATGTTGGGTAAACTCCGGCTCCGTCGATACCGCGATCATAATTGCCACAGGAGAGACCTCTGTGTATGCGGGGGGGGTAGTGGTATTACTCAATAGCCATATCAGATAAATATGAACACCGCTGGTTAATAAGGCACTTACCCAAAAGAAAATCACACTACCTTTACTCTGCCGTATACTCATAAATTAAGTCACTATATTCCTTTATTTTTAATGAATTAACTCCAATTAATCATTCTTCAGCAAAGGCAACATGCAGGCGATCAGTTAGCGGTTTAAACAGATAATTAAGTAGCGACCTTTCCCCTGTTCGGATAAAAATGTCGACTGACATACCCGGCCGAATTTCCAGCTCGGTTTGTGTGATATCAATGGCGACAGTTAAAGGATAGTAAGGCTCTAAAGTATGTGGGTTTTGTATACGATCGGCACCAACGTGTAATACCGAACCTTGTAACCGCGGGGTGCTACTTTGATTAAAAGCAGAGAAGTTCAGGTCTACTGGTAGCCCAACCATCACCTTATCAATTAATGACACCGGAAGTTGAGCCTCAGCTAAGAGTGGCTGCCCACTGGGAACCAGTTCCATTAATGTTTGCCCGGTACTGACCACACCACCAACAGTGTGTTGAGCAAGGGCGATAACCGTGCCACTGGCTGGCGCGTAAACTCGCGTATTCTCTAATTCATATTCTGCAATCTCCAAGCGCTGCTCCAACTCTTGAGTACTTTGTTGCGCTTTAGCCAGTTGCTCACGATTCTCACTTTTATACTGCTCGCGCCGTTGTAAGATATGTTGCTCTGTTTCGCCAATTTGCTTATGAAGCTCCAAAATCTCACTGGTATTCTTTTCTATATTTGCGCGCAATGAAATCGCCTGACGCTCCATCTCCAACAACTGACTTTGAGCAACGTGACCGTTTTTTGCCAATAACTGTACTCCCTGCAGTTGCCGCTGGAATAAATCAAATTGGCGCTGGTTATGGCCGCGGGCCACTTGTAATCCATCTAGCCGGCTCTCATGACGGGTAATTTGTGCTGATAGCCGGGCAATTTCGCTCAGTTGAGCCTGGCGACGATGGAGAAATAGCTGCTGCTGCAACACAGTATTACGCTCAACTAAAGCTTGTGCTGGATACTGAAGCAATGCGGGAGGGAAGGTAATTGTCGGTAATTCATGTTGCTCTGCCGTGAGACGAGACTCTTGAGCGAGTGCACTCAAATACTGATTTTGTAAATTATCTCGATGGCTAAGTAGCGCAGTATCATCCAGAGTGATAAGTAATTGCCCTTGCATGACGTCATCGCCTTCCGCAACATGCAATTGCTGAATACGTCCCCCTTGCAGCGGTTGAACCAACTTACGGTTTTCTGCCACAACGATATGCCCCATCACCGCAATACCTTTATCCAGTGGAGCCAATCCCGCCCACAACAAAGAACCGATAAAACCACCGCAAACCAATAATGCACCCAGGCCAAGATATCTCCCGCTGTTGGTTTGTAGTGGTGGATGTTGGCTTATATTCTTAGCCGAGGAATGGTCAGATTCAGGTAGCATTAGTGATGACTCCATCCGTGGATATGTGGATATATAGTTAACATTATGATTTTTGTGATGCTGTGCGAGCAGGGACAACAGCATATGACATACCGCCTCCCCAAGATTTTTGGCTGCCCGGTGTCTTGACTTCAGCGTTGACCAGCGGCTTATCTGCACCTTTAATCTGCTGTAGAACCGTCGCAGTACGATCAAATAATTCCATCCGTCCTTTATTAAGTAACAACAGAAAATCGCTACCTGATAACAGCTCTGGCTTATGGGTGATCATCACAATGGTACAGCTCTGCTGTTTGAGCTGGATGATGCTAGCCAATAAGGCTTTTTCACCCTCGTTATCCAAACTGGCATTGGGTTCATCCAATATAATAAGTCGCGGCACACCATACATTGCCCGCGCCAGAGCAATACGCTGACGCTGACCACCAGAGAGTTCCTCCGCCCCCTCGCCAAGTTGGGTGTCATAGCCACAGGGTAGATGCAGGATTAAATCGTGTACCCCTGCCATTTGAGCTGCCGCTATCACTTTTGCAGTATCAACCGCGCCAAAGCGTGCAATGTTTTCTGCAATCGAACCGCGAAATAGTTGAATATCTTGCGGTAAGTAACCAATAAATTGTCCCAGGTGAGTTTTATCCCATTGAGAAATATTTGCGCTATCCAGCCGCACCGAGCCGCTAAAGACCGGTTTACACGCCACCAACAGCTTTGCCAAAGTCGATTTACCGCTGCCTGATGCCCCTAAAACACCCAAAACATCACCAGCCTGCAATTCAAAATCGATGGAATATAAAATGGGAATATGTGTACCCGGCTTACACACCGTCAGTTGTGTCACATTGAGCTTTCCAGTGGGTGCCGAGAGCGCCATACCAGTAGGTACAGGTGGGTGCTCAGCCAATAAATGGACGAGGCGCAAATAAGATAATCGTGCATGGCTCCATTGTTTCCAAACGGCAATCAATTGATCAATTGGCCCCAATACCCGTCCGATTAAGATAGAACCAGCAATCATGACGCCAGCCGTAATTGCGCCGTCAATGACCAATAATGCACCCAGCCCTAGCATCATTGATTGCAAGGCCTGACGACTGGATTTCGAAGCCGCAGTGACCTGGCTGCTTTTATCACTGGCCACATTTTGCTGATAGAGGAAACGTGAATGCTGTGCTAACCAACGTTTGCGTAATGCATCCAGCATCCCCATTGCTTCAATCGCATCCGCATTACGTAAGTTCGCATTCGCCTGTTGCGTTGCTTGTGAGGTGACAGTGGATGCTTCTTTCAATGGTTTTTTACACACCCACTGGTTAAGCCAAGCCAGAAAAATCAACACACAAGCCCCAGATGCGGCTAATACACCCAACCAGGGATGGAGTACAAAAATAACCAGTAAATAAAGCGGGAACCAGGGAGCATCAAAAAAAGCAAACAGGGCATTACCGGTCGCAAACTGGCGCAAAGAGGTGAGATCATTCAACGCTTGGGCCGCTGGCGTGGTATGCCCCATAAGTTGGGACGCAAAAGCAGCATTAAAAACTCGTTGATTAAGTTGCATATCAATACGCGTACCGAGCCGAATGACTATCGCACTGCGAATCCACTCAAGTAAGCCAATAAATACAAATATTCCCAGAACCAAAATAGTGAGCATCAACAATGTCATGGTATTAGCTGATGCCAGAACCCGATCATAAACTTGCAACATATAAATCGCGGGGGCTAACATCAAAAGATTAATTACTGCTGTAAAAAGTCCTATCCCCCACAGGTTCTTTTTGTGACTGGCCAGAACGGAAAGAATTGTCAGCGAATCCGAAGAAAGGTCGATCGTTTTTTGTGACTTCATGGCATCCATTTCCATACTGAAAACATTTAATCGTAAAATTACTGGTGGCCAATTTAATTTTTGCAAAAAAATTGCTTATACGAATATATAAATTCATAGGAAAGTTAATTTCCATAACAATAACCACCACTGTAGTAAGTATAGGGTTGTATCGTGGTGGCATTATTCATCCAGCCAGATAATCACTCGCTAACACCTTTAATTAAGCAGCCAATAATATTTCATTATTGTCATTTGTACCCAAGGTATCAATGACTGGTATATTAAACTGGCTGGCACTCGCCATATCTTTAAGTGGAGTACTGACATCAACACCTTGAGTTTTTAATATTTCCAAGAGTATATCTGCATTGTCTTTTTTTAAATTAAATCCTATCTGATGGATATCATTTTTTCGGTTTTCGGCGGTTATTTTAAAATCATCATACTCACCAATGATATTTAAATCATTAAATATTAATTGAGGTTCCACCAAATGCTTTTCAATTATAATATGACTGTTCACATTTTGAATAAGCCCTTCTTTACCTAGTTCCAAACTTTCCACTTTGCCGTAAATAGCCCTGTGACATAAATTAAAATTTATCTCTCCACTCATAATTATTGTGGTTTTATTCCCTGAAGTATTCGTCACCGAGAATTGTTCGAATTGCCTGGTGATAGAGTCTTTAAGGCCATGAAAACCTCCAAAATTAGAACCCTCTTCGGTGGGTATATTAAAATCAGCTATCCATTTATGAGTATATGAGTAAATGGTTTCATCCTTTATATTTCCATTAAATCCGATAGTTACCGTCATAATAATATCCTTTTAATTTATGACTATGTATTTCATTATTTGGTAGGGAGTCATTTAAGCTGCTAATAATATTGCACTACTATCAGCGGCTCCCACTGCATCAATAATGGGTATATCACCAACAACGTCAAACTGGCTGGCGATAGCTATATCTTTAAGTGGGGAATCTACATCAATACCTTGAGTTTTGAGGATTTCTAGCATAGGAGCAGCTTTACCTCTCAACAAATTATACGTGCCGTGATCTATTCCACCTTGATAAGGTTTACCGGGTTCAGCATCCAACGCCTGGGATATTGAACACAGTGACGGATAAAAGTCATCTTCAATATTCAAACCGTCTAATTTCAGTTGCAGTTGCTGAATTTGTTTACCCGCATTCTCTGTATTAGGTATGAGTAACTCACCAAACTCTAAAATTTGTATATTTTTTTTCATCATGAGAGTGATGTTCTCTTGCTCAAGTCTACCTCCACCAATAATCATGGCTGCATTACTCTCGTAAAAGCTTTGAAACTCAGCCTGAACGATTTCATTATTATTAGCGTCAATACGATTGGATAAGGTACCGTAAGTTTTAAAAGAGGTTGGTGTTTGAATTAAATCACCATAAGCTGTAGTCCATTGGTAAATATATGAGGAAATTGAGTGCTCCGCTAATTGACTCTGATATTTAATAGTGATTGTCATAATAATATCCTTTTGATTTATGACTAATATGTAGCTCAGAATTATGTCAGGGAAGAGGTTAAGCAGCTAATAATATATTGCCCCCATCGGTTGTGCCCACAGTTTCAATTAGTACTGTGTCAGCAGGAATTTCAAACTGACTCGCAATAGCTAAATCTTTAAATGGTGTATTGACATCTACACCTTGGGATTTGAGTATTTCCACTATGGGTGCATTGTTTCCTCTTAGCAAACCGTATACACCACGATTCATATCACTTGGATAGCTATTATTTATAGCAATCGCAAAAATCACCTCAAACATTGAAATATCAATATCATCTGAAATAGCTAACCCACTGAATTCCAATTGCACTTGCTGGAGTTGCAGTTGATGACATTGATAATCGTCTAAATCAGTATCTGGAATAGGGATTAAATAATTGCCAAACTGCAAACCTTCACTCTCACCGGGAATTAAGGTAGGTTCCGTTGATATTTTGACTCCATTAGCTTCAAATACCATCGCCGCGTGCATTCCCTTAGATTCCATCACTATGGCAGCTTTACTTTGAGGGGAAGTGCTTTGAATTGCGTATTTCACACCAACGGTGGGAGGATTTGGCCCAGCCGAGTAAAGATGATATTCGTTTTCACTCGGTTCCAACGCGATATCACCAAAATCATAGGCCCACCAATAAGTATAAGAGTAAATAGTTTCGTTTTTAATTTGCTCATGATATTTAATAGTGATTGTCATATTAATATCCTTTTATAAAATATGAACCACCGCCGCACCCAATATAGCAAAGTACGGCGATGGCGCACTTACACTTACTACATTTATTACAAGTACACTAACATTTATTGCACAACAGCTAGATCCGACCAGAAAATCCTTTTCCGGAAGTCTTACTTAAGCAGCTAATAACATATCACTACTTTCAACTACACCAACGGTATCAATCATTGGCATATCTGATACCATAGCTTCGAATTGACTGGCGATTGCCATATCTTTCAGTGGGGTATTAACATCAATGCCTTTAGCGGTGAGTACTTCCAACAGTGGATCGGCATTACCTCGCATAAGGCCATATGTCGCTTTATGCATATCACCTTGATGGTTCTCTGCCATTGTCTTATTAATGTCAAACTCACCAGTAATATCTAAATCGGACATTTTCAATTGCAGAGAGTTAAGCTGTCTACCAATACCATTGGAATTTTCGATCAGGTTGTTACCCAATTCCAGGCTGTCGATTTTGCCGTAGAAAGTATGCTGAGGCATAAAGGAGTACTTCAACTCGCCTTCAACTATCATCGCAGTACTAGCATCACTGTGCGAGCTACCAACTGAATATTGGGTTCCATCAAACCACCCACCGCCAGCAAATTGACCAAAATCCTTAGAATATCCTTCGGCCCCAGTATCTTTTATATCACCATGATCCGTGGCCCACTGTTTAGTATAAGAAGTTAGAGTGTCGTTACTGAATTGACTTTGATATTTAATAGTTACTGTCATAATAAATTTCCTTATCGTTAACAACAATAATATGACTCATCATTGAGTCACTGTGACTACAGATGAAGATATCATTCCACCTGAAGATTCTAAATTCAATGTTTAGTCTCTTTATTTTATTTTAATAGTTAAAATCTATATTCAAAACCACCCTGAATAGTTCTGCCACGATTTGGCGCGAAAGAAAGTGAATCACCATAACTAATAAGATAAGCGCGATTGGTTATATTTTCTATTGAGCTGCGCAACGTTAAATTATTAGTTATCTTATAACTGGCATAAAGATCAAATATAGTATACTTGGGCCAATCCGCAACATACACAGTATTGGCATGGCCTTTATTATTAAGAACTGATTTATCTTGGTGTCCTTTGTTATAACGAATAACGGTGCCGAGATCCAGCTTTTTATCAAAAAGTCTTCCCCCTAAAGTTAAGCTGCCGCGATCACCCGGTAAATAGGCAGAAGAACCAAATAAGTTCTTTGCTTCAAGGCAATCAACTCTATTATTTATATCATTTCTATCAATAGAATAGTTTCCATCACTTGCTATATTCTGTACGCCACCTAACCAGGCCCTTTTTGAACAAAAAGTATTTACACCAATCATTCTGGTATAATTTAAACTGGTATAAAACAACCCCATATCATAACTTAATTGATATTCCAGACCACGAAAACGAGTAACCAGTAAATTATTAATATAAGTCGCGTTGGTAAAGCTCCCGCCGCCATGCAGTGGTTTAGTCTTGGATAGCTCAAGATTGATATAATCAGTGACGCGGGTATCAAAGTAAGCCAGCTTGGCGACCAGGCGGTCTTCTGCAATAAACAGATGGCTGTGTTGGATATTCATGCCGGCTTCCCAAGCTTTGGAATGCTCTGCTGCCAACACAGGATTGGGTAAGATCCAACCATGGCCATGTGCGCTGCCCGTGGCCAACATTTCGGTAATCGCCGGTGGCCGCCAGGATTTGCCGTAATTGCCAAAAAACTCCAGCCACTGCACACCGGGCTTGATGCCGATGGCCAGTGTGGGTGACAGTTGTTGTTCACGGCGATCAACCTCCCAGGTCATTTTCATCAACCGATTAGGTGAGCACCGCCTTCTCTCATTAATAATATATTGCTCATGTGTCTTTTGGTTGCACGGATTTTCACGGGTATAGTTTCCGCGAAAATTTTTGCTGTGCATCCAGGTATTGCCCTGTAAGCGGAATTGATCATAACGCAGACCGCCTTCCAGCCGCAGCCAGTTAGCATATTCATAATTCAACTGAGCAAAGGTGCTGGTAATGGTGCGCTTGCCGGGCGGGGTAATGCCAAGCATTGATGCATGAGTTGAGTTGCCGGTGGAGCGGTCACTAAACCACTCAAGACCATAGTTGAGACGGAATTGATGGTAGTCGGCAAGGCTAAAAAAACTGGTATTTTGCAGTTGTAAACCACGGGTACTTAAGCGGGTTTGAGTCCAGAATTTATCACGGTAAACAACATTGGCATTATGAGTATCCGTTTTATCATCGGTATCAACGTAATAGATTTTTGCCGTCATATCCAGCCAAGCGATATGCTGGGGATTGAGACTATAATCCAGCCCAATATTTCGATTCAGCACATCACTCACACTGCTGCTTACCCAACCATGCCTTCCTTTTCCTGGGCCTTCTTTTACGTTAGTCATAAAACCAGTATTAGGGCTATGTATTTGTGTTTGCAGATAACTGAATGTCAATCTTTGATCGGCGGGTAAATTCCAGCCCAGCTTGGCCAAGTGCGACTGCATTTTATAATTGGTGAATGGCACTTTATTATTCTTAATATCATAATTAAATTTCTCTGTGCCGTTACCAAATCGAATATCTCCCAAAGTTCCTTTATTTCCCGGCCAATAATCACTTAAATTGCGCTCGCTGATGGCAATTAATATATCGCCATGTTTATTCCCCAACGCCTGCACGGCGCTACCAATAAAATTGGTGCCATTATCACCGGTGAGAACACGGATTTGGCCGCCAATTTCTTTCCCCGCGTCAAGAAAGTTGCTGGCACTAATCGTATTGAACGTTGCAATACCGCCTATTACCCCCGCGCCGCCAATACCGCTGGTGACCCCCTTTTCAATCACCACATTATCCAGTATTTCCGGATCGATATACATCACGCCATTGCGTTGCCCATGGCCACTTTTCATAAAATTTTGCCGCATACCGTCAATATTCATATTGATGCGGCCATAGTCCTGAATGCCACGAATATTCACTGAAAGTGCAGGGTCTTGTTGACTAACGCTGGAATAGACACCGGAGGTTTGTTCCAATATATCCGCCGCATGGCGGGCTGGTCGATTATCGAGCTGTTCGCGAGAGATTTCACTAACAGAATGGAGTTCATCGTAAACCCAATCACCCTCATGGGCGTTACTGGTTCCCTCCACTTTTAGCTCATCTAATACCAGATCATGTTCATGGGAGGATTCGACGGCGGTTTCAGCATTTACTCTCTGCGAATAACCTTGTGTTGTTAATGCCAGAAATAGACCAAATGTAATTTTATTTATTGTTGTTCTGCGACCTCTAACTATATTATCCATTTATGAGATTTCATCCTTATTAGTATAAAATAATAAATCCATTAATTATTAGCCGTTCACCTTAATGGTTTCACAATAAAACCTTGCCATAGGATTACCGCCAAATAATCTAAAGTATCCGGTAGTAGAAATTATGTTATTTCCCATGAAGTAAATAAGTTACGTCATCAAATAAATAGGGCATTAAATTTAAAAATAAAGCAGTTACTTTATTAGAGGATTCAATAATATTTTTCAGTAAGATCTACTGTTATTTCACCTAAGTAATATTCATTTAATTTTTTAATGCTAGTAGAGGTTTTACTATATCGCCATTATTTGATAATGATTATCATAATCATTTGTGGTTATAAATTCAACTGTCTATTAAGAATAAAATAGCAGGTTACTGATGGCATTGATTTAATAGAAGAAATAAATAATGAATAAATAGCGATAGCTGTTACGCGGATTAAAGTTTTATAAATAAAACCAGTAACGAATAAAATATATTTAAGTATTTATAACGCAAAACGGGCCACATTAATTGTGGCCCGCTGCAACATTAACCAATACTCTGCGAATTAAAATAAACGCGCTTTAGCCTCGGCAATGGCCGATGCGACTTGCTGGGGTGAAACACCGCCTTTAGCAACACGCTTATCTAAACAAGATTGCAATGCCAGAATCGGATAAACATCATCGCCAATGATTGCACTGAATTTTTGCAAATCACTCAGTGATAAAGCCTCTAATGCTTTCCCCTGACGAATAGCCTCAACCACCGCTTCACCAACAATATGGTGTGCCTCACGGAATGGCACCCCTTTGGCGACCAGATAATCAGCTAACTCAGTCGCATTGGCATAACCTTGCTCAGCCGCTTCTTTGCAACGGGGACGTTTCACCTGAATGCCATCCAGTACCAACGCCGCCATATGCAAGCAGTCAAGCCAGGTATCGAGCGCATCAAACAGGCCTTCTTTGTCTTCTTGCATGTCTTTGTTATAAGCCAGAGGCAGGCCTTTGAGCGTCATCATCATCCCAGTCAATGCACCTTGTACCCGGCCACATTTCCCACGGATTAATTCCAGCGCATCTGGATTTTTCTTTTGCGGCATCAAGGAAGAGCCAGACGTAACACGATCCGATAAATCAACGAAAGCAGCTTCGCCGCTGTTGAAGAAAATCAAATCTTCAGCAAAACGGGACAAATGCACCATACCAATACTGGCATCAGACAGTAATTCCAACACATGGTCGCGGTCAGAAACACTGTCCAGGCTATTACGAGTAGCCGAAGCAAAACCTAACCAACCCGCCAGTTGTTCGCGATCAATAGCGTAGGCCGTTCCAGCTAAAGCGCCACTGCCTAACGGGCTGACATCCAGGCGTTTCAAGGTATCTTGCAGGCGGCTTTCATCACGAGCCAGCATTTCAGCATAGGCCAGACACCAGTGTGCAAAGGTCACAGGTTGAGCACGCTGCAAATGGGTATAACCCGGCATCACAGCATCCTGATTGGCTTCGGCAGTGATAACCAGCGCTTGTTGTAATTGCTGCACGGCGGTTTTCAATTCGGTTATCTGAAATTTGCACCACAACTTCAGGTCAGTTGCCACCTGATCGTTACGGCTGCGCCCGGTATGCAGTTTTTTGCCTAAATCACCGACTTTATCGATCAGTTTGGTTTCTACCCAACTGTGAATATCTTCCGCATCACTGGCTAAAATAGCTTGTGGATCGGCCTGAACTTCCTCTAATAAAACAGAGAGCGCCTGCTCAAGTTGTTGCTGTTCTGCCGCCGCTAAAACGCCGACCGTGACCAGTGCTTTCGACCAGGCAACAGAACCTATAATATCCTGCTCTGCCAGTCGGTAATCAAACCGCAGGGAATCGTTAAATTGCTTAAAACGCTGATCTGCCGCCTGACTGAACCGCCCGCCCCACAATGCCATAATCTTGCTTCCCTAGTTTCACAATAAAAACTCATAATATACCCAAAGTAGTTGGAGTGGCAGCAAGGCAGCAAACGCACGAATCCCGTTGAGCTGACTCAAGTCAGTGATTCGGGTGAGTAAGAGCCGCTAACACCGCTGCAACTTCAAATAAGAAGGGTATTTAGGCCAGAATACGCGTGCCAATTGGCACACCGTTAAACAGCGCAGGTAACTGGTCTGCATGACGCCAACTGGCGATATCCACCGGACGGCCCAATGAGCGAGCCGCATCCAGCGCTGCATTCACTTTCACCACCATGCCGTCAGTGATGATGCCCTGCGCAATCAGTTGCTCCGCTTTTTGTGCGGTCATTTCAGCAATGCGCTGGCCTTTGCCATCTAAAATACCACTGACATCCGACAGCAAAATTAAATCGGCTCCCAATGTCGCGGCCAATGCAGTCGCTGCCTGATCGGCATTTACGTTCATCAGACTACCCTCTTTAGTAATACCAATAGAGCTGATGATAGGCATGTAATTTGCGGCCAGTAAGGTTTGTACTAAAGCCGGTGAGCCAGCTTCGGCTTTGCCCACATGACCAAGTGCTGCATCCAGCGGGGTGACCGACACGGTATTACCATCACCCAAGCATAAGCCAACAGCATTGATGTCATGTTTAACCGCCCAGGCCAGCAATGTTTTGTTGGCGGTACCCGCTAATGCACCGGTAATAATGTCAATTTGATCTGCTGGCGTCACACGCAGGCCGTTTTTCTTCACCACCGGCAACGCGAGTTTTTTCATCAGATCATCAACCAGACAACCGCCACCGTGCATAATCACAAGCGGGCGCTCATGCTTCTCACGATAGGTCACCAATGCAGTAAACAGGCGTTCCAGCGCTTCTTCGCTGTCGAGCAACACGCCACCTAATTTAATGACCAACGGGTTTATCATGTTTCGCCTCAATATAATTAGAAAAAATGTCAGTTCCGACTCGGTTACAACCTCTGCTGCTTAGCGTTTTATTGCTCACAACAGAGATTGGGTTTCCGCAAAGCCAAAACGTATATTCATGCATTGCACCGCCTGGGCCGCCGCGCCTTTCAGCAGGTTATCTTCTGTCGCGACAATAATTAAATGTTCACCCTGCACAGAGAAACCGATATCACAGAAAGGTAGACCCACCACCGCTTTTAGCGCCGGTACGCCTTGCTTATAGAGCCGAACCAGTGGCTTATCCTGATAGGCATTATGGTATGCCTCAGCGATATCTTGTGCTGTCACGCCCGCATTCAGACGGCAGGTAATGGTCGCCAAAATACCGCGGGCGAAATTCCCCAAGTGCGGGGTAAAAATCACTGGAGTACCAAGGTGGGCGACAATTTCCGGCTGATGACGATGATTAAACAAACCATAGGGTTGCAAACTCACTTCACAGAAACTGTTGCCAATACTGGCTTTGCGCCCCGCGCCACTAACACCGCTGACGGCGTTAATCACGGGCCACTGCGCATCATTGAGCAAACCACCCTCTACCAACGGTTTAAGTGCTAGCTGGGATGCGGTTGGATAACAACCTGGGACCGCGATCAATTGGGCCTGCTTAATTTGCTCAGCCTGCCATTCAGCTAATCCATAGACCGCTTTATCCAACCAATCGGCATGTTGATGCTCAAAACCGTAATATTGACTATAAAACGCTGCATCCTGAACCCGGAATGCACCGGAGAGGTCGAATACCACACAACCCGCTGCCAGGAATTGTGGCGCTAAATCATGGCTGACCTCATGAGCGGTGGCGAGGAAGACAACATCCACACCTTTTGCCGCTTGAGCCACATCCAGCAAGGGTTGTAACGGAAGATCGATAATGCCTTTTAGCTGCGGATGCAGATCAGAAAGTAATTTCCCTGCATCTGCACTTTGCGCTGAAACCGTTAAACCGGTTATGTTCATATGTGGGTGACGATTCAGGTAAGCCGTAAGCTCAGCTCCGGCATAACCACTGGCACCAACAATTAGCGTATTCAACATGGGTTCAGTTCACCTTGCCCTTCGTGCTTTGGGGATAAAAATGTTATTCGGTATAAAGACATAAGTAGTCAAAACCGGCATTTGGGTTCTCAGCAAGGTTTTACTGTTCCCCCACGTGATTGAGCATTGACATTTTCGTAAATTTAAGGGTGTTTTTAGGTTCCCTTACGCTCAAGCTTAATGTATTTTTATTCATAATTAATGCATGAATATTGATACTACCCTAACCAAAGGCTGTCAACAGTGAAGATGAAATTACCTCCATTTATTGAGCTGTATCGGGCGCTAATCGCAACGCCATCGATCAGCGCAACCGATAGCGCCCTCGATCAAAGTAATGAGGCGTTAATCAACTTGTTGGCCGGATGGTTTGCTGATCTGGGTTTTCGCGTCGAAATCCAGCCGGTACCGGATACACGCCACAAATTCAATCTGCTTGCCTCTATTGGTGAAAACTCTGTTGGCAAAAAAAGCAGCGGAGAGGGCAGCGGCGGGCTGCTCCTGGCAGGTCATACTGATACCGTACCTTACGATGAAGGCCGCTGGACGCGCGACCCTTTCACTCTGACCGAGCATGACAATAAATTGTATGGTCTGGGTACTGCCGACATGAAAGGCTTCTTTGCCTTTATTCTTGATGCGGTGCGTGATATCGATGCCAGTACATTGAGTAAGCCGCTGTACATCCTCGCAACCGCCGATGAAGAAACCACCATGGCGGGCGCACGCTATTTTGCCGCTTCCACCCAATTACGCCCTGACTTTGCCATTATCGGTGAGCCAACCTCACTGCAACCGGTGCGCGCGCACAAAGGCCATATTTCCAATGCGATTCGTATTACCGGTCAGTCCGGCCATTCCAGTGATCCGGCGCGTGGCGTTAATGCTATTGATTTGATGCATGAATCTATTACCGAACTAATGAAGCTGCGTACCACTTTGCAAGAGCGTTATAACAACCCGGCATTTGCTATCCCTTATCCGACAATGAATTTCGGCCATATTAATGGCGGTGATGCTGCGAACCGTATCTGTGCTTGCTGTGAATTACATATGGATATCCGCCCGTTGCCGGGGCTGACATTAAGTGATCTGGATGAATTGATGACTGAAGCACTGGCCCCCGTCAGTGCCCGCTGGCCGGGTCGCTTGAGTATTGACCAGCTGCATCCACCGATTCCGGGCTATGAATGTCCGACAGATCATCATATGGTCGGGGTTATCGAGGAATTACTGGGTGAGCGCACGGCAGTGGTGAACTACTGCACCGAAGCCCCGTTTATTCAGCAAATTTGCCCGACATTGGTGCTGGGGCCCGGCTCCATCAATCAAGCCCATCAGCCGGACGAATTTATCGACATGGCCTTTATCGAACCCACTCGTGAGCTAATTGGTCAATTAGTCGATCATTTCTGCCAGCAATAGTTACCTCTTATGGGGTAGGTGATCAATTTTGCCCATTAGAAAGACTGATAACCTGCCTCTGGTAATTAAATTTCAGAAATATCCCCAAAAATGATGTTTTTTTGCTGAAAATAGTGTCAATTGGGGTATGGAATTGAACGTGGCGAGTGGATTTGTCCATCTCAGCTTCTTGGGTGAAATTAATTTACATACTCATCAAGTTACGAAGGGTACTAAAAGAAATCATATGAACGAACAATATTCCGCAATGCGAAGTAACGTCAGTATGCTCGGTACGCTACTCGGGGACACCATCAAGGAAGCGCTTGGTGAACATATCCTTGAAAAAGTAGAAACCATCCGTAAATTATCTAAATCTTCGCGTGCCGGTAATGAAGCGAGCCGTCAGGAGCTACTGACGACACTGCAAAATTTATCCAACGACGAACTGCTGCCGGTCGCCCGTGCTTTTAGCCAATTCCTCAATCTGACGAATACGGCAGAGCAATATCACAGCATTTCGCCGCATGGTGAAGCCGCAAGTAACCCGGAAGCCCTGGCCCAACTGTTCACCCGCTTAAAAGACAAAAAGCTGAGTGAGCAAGACATGCGCAGCGCGGTTGATGAGCTATCCATTGAGCTGGTGCTAACCGCTCACCCAACTGAAATTACCCGCCGTACCTTGATTCATAAACTGGTTGAAGTGAATACCTGCCTAAGCCAGTTGGATCACAATGATTTAGCCGATTACGAACGCAACAAGATCATGCGTCGTTTGCGGCAGTTAGTCGCACAATCATGGCATACCGACGAAATTCGTAAAATCCGCCCTTCCCCGGTTGATGAAGCCAAATGGGGCTTTGCGGTGGTTGAAAACAGCTTATGGGAAGGTGTGCCAGCTTTCCTGCGTGAATTTAACGAGCAGTTGCAAAACTCCCTCGATTACCGCTTACCGGTAGAAGCGGTGCCGATCCGCTTCACTTCATGGATGGGTGGCGACCGCGACGGTAACCCGAATGTTACCGCTGAAATTACCCGCCATGTGCTATTACTGAGCCGCTGGAAAGCGACCGATTTATTCCTGCGCGATATTCAGGTATTGGTGTCAGAGCTTTCCATGTCGGAATGTACGCCGGAACTGCGTGAATTGGCGGGCGGCGAAGAGGTGCTCGAACCTTATCGTGAACTGATGAAACGCGTGCGTACTCAGTTGACCAATACTCAGGCTTATCTGGAAGCACGTCTGAAGGGTGAGCGCGTATTGCCACCAACAGATTTGCTGGTCAGCAATGACCAACTATGGGATCCGCTATACGCTTGTTATCAATCCCTAAAAGCTTGTGGCATGGAAATCATCGCCAACGGCCAGTTACTCGATACTTTACGCCGCGTGCGCTGTTTTGGTGTGCCATTGGTGCGTATTGATGTGCGTCAGGAAAGCACCCGTCATACCGATGCCATTGCTGAACTGACCCGCTATCTGGGCCTCGGTGATTATGAAAGCTGGTCTGAAGCGGACAAACAAGCCTTCCTGATCCGCGAATTGAACTCTAAGCGCCCACTGGTTCCGCTGAAATGGGAACCCAGTGCAGATACCCAAGAAGTGTTAGAAACCTGCCGGGTGATTGCCGAAGCGCCGCAAGGTTCTATCGCCGCTTATGTGATTTCCATGGCGAAAGTGCCATCGGATGTGCTGGCGGTGCATTTGCTGCTGAAAGAAGCCGGCTGCCCATTCACTCTGCCAGTCGCACCATTGTTCGAAACACTCGATGACCTGAACAATGCGGACGACGTGATGACCCAGTTACTGAATATCGACTGGTATCGCGGCCTGATCCAAGGCAAGCAGATGGTGATGATTGGCTATTCTGACTCAGCGAAAGACGCCGGTGTGATGGCGGCGTCTTGGGCGCAGTATCGCGCGCAGGATGCATTAATCAAAACCTGCGAGAAAGCCGGTATCTCCCTGACACTGTTCCATGGTCGCGGCGGTTCTATCGGCCGCGGTGGTGCACCCGCCCATGCCGCGCTGCTTTCTCAGCCTCCGGGCAGCCTGAAAGGCGGCTTACGTGTCACTGAACAAGGCGAGATGATTCGCTTTAAGTTTGGTCTGCCGGAAGTCACCATCAGCAGTCTGGCCCTGTATGCCAGTGCGGTGCTGGAAGCCAATTTGTTACCGCCGCCGGAACCGAAGAAAGAGTGGAATGAGGTGATGGATATTCTGTCTGATGCCTCTTGTGAGATGTATCGCGGCTATGTGCGTGAAAATCCACAGTTCGTGCCTTACTTCCGCGCCGCCACCCCTGAACTGGAATTGGGCAAGCTGCCATTGGGTTCGCGCCCAGCCAAACGCCGCCCGAATGGCGGGGTGGAAAGCCTGCGTGCTATTCCGTGGATCTTCGCCTGGACACAAAACCGCCTGATGTTACCGGCCTGGCTGGGTGCCGGTGCCGGTTTACAGAAAGCCATCGATGCCGGTAAGAAAGAAGTATTAGCCACCATGTGTCGTGACTGGCCGTTCTTCTCAACCCGCATTGGTATGCTGGAAATGGTGTTTGCCAAAGCCGATTTGTGGCTGGCCGAATATTATGACCAACGTCTGGTGGATAAGTCATTGTGGCCATTAGGACAGCAATTACGCGACCAACTGGCATCTGATATTAAAGTGGTGCTGGCCATTGCCAACGATGATCACTTGATGGCTGATTTGCCGTGGATTGCCGAGTCGATTGCGCTGCGTAACGTCTATACCGACCCATTAAAC
This sequence comes from Yersinia sp. LJYL362, assembly GCF_048323875.1. Lineage (NCBI taxonomy): Bacteria > Pseudomonadati > Pseudomonadota > Gammaproteobacteria > Enterobacterales > Yersiniaceae > Yersinia > Yersinia sp. LJYL362. The sequence goes on along the minus strand of NZ_JBLWEX010000262.1, from coordinate 6,155 downwards.
GTGTTGCAAGCCGAACTGTTGCACCGTTCACGCCAACAAGAACACCCTGATGCCCGCGTTGAGCAAGCATTGATGGTGACCATCGCTGGGGTGGCAGCAGGGATGCGTAATACCGGTTAGTCATTGATTTTATGGGGAAGAGATTCCCCTTTTTATCTTTTGGCTGTTGGTAATGAGATGTTCGGTTGATATTGACGGGTACTCCAGTTCGGTTGTTATGAACTAACTCAGACCGAATCAGGTTTCGGTTGATATTCGTTCAGTGACCACTTAATCCCCGTCGCCTCAACCGAGCAGGAGATGAATCACGGCGGTCCGTCAGCGGAATGATGAAGAAGGGAACCCACGAAGTAGGCAGGCGATACGTGCGAAGCGCGGGATTGCACAAGGGGCCATGCTTATAGCTCCTTTGACGGTTGGTTCATCAAAGGCTAAGAAAACTCGGAGCTTTAACAACCGAATCGGATCACCAATCACCAATCACCAATCACCAATCACCAAAATAAATCACAATCAAAAGGGGCCACCGCCCCTTTAAAAAATTACGGCCTCACCCCCAGCGTATGGCAAATGGCATAACTTAATTCTGCACGATTTAAGGTATAGAAATGGAAATCCTTCACCCCTTCGCGGCTAAGAATCTTCACCATATCCATCGCTACTGATGCACCGACCATTTTGCGCGTCTCAGGGTCGTTATCCAGCCCTTCAAATATAGTGGTCATCCAATTAGGTACCCGCACATTGGTCATGGTGGCGAAGCGCTGGAGCTGTTTAAAGTTAGATACTGGCAAGATACCCGGCACAATCTCAACATCAATACCCGTCGCTACACAGCGGTCACGAAAACGCAGGTAACTTTCAACATCAAAGAAAAACTGAGTGATAGCGCGGTTGGCACCGGCATCAATCTTGCGTTTCAGGTTAATCAGGTCAGCTTGCGCGCTTTTGGCTTCAGGGTGCACTTCTGGATAAGCGGCAACTGAGATATCAAAATCACCGACATCTTTCAATAAACCGACCAAATCAGAAGCATACATTTCTGGCTTGCCACTGTCGGGCGGTAAATCGCCGCGCAGCGCCACGATATGGCGAATACCGCTATTCCAGTAATCAGTGGCTATTTCACGTAACTGAGTAGGAGAAGCATCAACACAGGTCAGATGTGGAGCCGCTTCAAGGCCGGTGCGCTCTTTAATTCCTTTGATGATGCTATGAGTACGATCGCGTTCACCGGAGTTAGCACCATAAGTCACTGAGACAAATTTTGGTTTCAGAGTGCTCAGTCGGTCAATCGAGCTCCACAGGGTATCTTCCATCTCGCTGGTACGCGGCGGGAAAAACTCAAAAGAAACATTAATCTGGCCTTGCAGCTCTGCCAAACTTTGATTCAGCGCTTCCCGCTGGTTTGCGTGGAAAAAACTCATACCCTGTTACCCCATTGCCTATTGTCATCATTTTGACGACTTATGTTATCTGTCATTTTATAAGCGTCTATACGTTTAGACGTCTAAATAGAAAATGACCGAAGTTGGCTAAAGAGTCAACTTTTAAATAAGTTTAGAACGATGATTAATATTCACACTCAATGCGCGGAAAATTCATGCAGCAAGAAATATGGTGATTTCGCCTCCCCTGCGATAGGCAGAGAAGGCGAATAAGTGCAGATTACAACAGCTGGGACAGGCGGTTTAAATCAGACTGAATAGCACCGGCAGTAACATCGCGCCCTGCCCCTGGGCCACGAATAACCAACGGGTTATCGCGATACCAACGGCTCTCGATGGCAAAAACGTTATCGCATGGCAGCAACGAAGCTAACGGATGATCAGCACGTACTGCTTCAACGCCCACTCGCGCCTTACCATTGGCATCAAAGCGCGCGACGTACCGGAGCACCAGACCCATTTCATTGGCAGCTTCTAAGCGCTGAATCATTTGCTGATTCAATGCTTCGCCATTCTCAAAAAATTGATCTACGGAACCAACATCGGCACCCGGAGGGACTAGCGACTCCACCCGCACCTGATTCGGTTCAATGTCGTAACCGGCTTCACGAGCTAAAATCACCAGCTTGCGCATCACGTCTTGCCCGGAGAGATCGACACGCGGATCCGGTTCGGTCAAGCCCTGTTGCCAGGCTTGATCCACCAGCTCTGTAAAGGGCACCGTGCCGTCAAATTGCAAGAACAACCAGGACAGAGTGCCAGAGAAAATACCGCTGATCGCCAGAATACTGTCGCCGCTATCGCGCAAATCGCGCACGGTATGGTTGACCGGTAACCCCGCGCCCACCGTGGCGTTATACAACCAGTGGCGGCCGGTTTTGGCAAAAGCATCACGGATTTGGCGGTAATTATTGCTGCTGGAGGCTCCGGCTAATTTATTGGCGCTGATAACGTGGAAACCATAGCTGGCGAAATCCAGATACTGCTCAGCAAGTGACTCACTGGCGGTCACATCCAACACCACCAAATCATCAAATGGATGCGCGCGCATCCACAAGAACAAGGATTCTTCATCCTGCTCTTTAGCTTCATCATCGTAAAATGCCAGCGTCCGGCTAGCGTCCAGCCCGTCATAACTTAACAAACTACGGCGGCTATCTACCACACCGGCTAGCACGAACTCAAAACCACTGCGAGCTGAGATATTCTTCTGCTCACGGGCAAATAGCTCCAACCAGCGAGCACCAATATTGCCTTTACCAAACAGCATCAAACCGATGCGCTTCTCTGCACGGAACAGTGATTGGTGTAAGCCCTGAATCAAGTGCTCAGTCGGCCCGAGACGCAGCACCGCAACGAGACTGATGCCATCTTCCGCCTGCCAAATAAACTCGACGGGCTGATCTTTCAGTTGTTGATAGAAACGGTGGCTATGCAATGGGTTCTTGCTGACCCCAGCTCCGACCAAAGCGACCAGAGCCAACCCCTCGCGCAGAGATAATTTCCCTGGCAGCGTGGCATCCTCCAGCACTCTTAATGCGCTGTTAACCACTTCGGAGGTATAGCAAAGTTGCAATAGATTACGATCAGGATGAATACCGGTAGCCAGCGGCTTGATTTGCGCGCGTTTGAGCAGTAAATCGATCTCTTTCTGTGCCAGCGAGAAATCATGGTGGCCGGCAATCTGTAATTCGATCAGGCAGACATCATCGTGACTGGTGACAATTTTGGCACCTGACCCGGAAGCCAGCACCCGCTCAATACGGGTTGAGCCCTGTTCTGGCTGATAGCTACAACGCAGTTGTAAATCAATATCGCTGCCGGAAACCGGCTGTAGGGTGCGGGTATGCAGTACCGGAGCTGCCAACCGAGCCAGTTCACTGGCTTCATCCAGCCGCAGTAAAGGTAACAAACAAGCATCTTTCACTTTGCGCGGGTCAGCACTGTATACCCCCGCCACATCACTCCAGATGGTGACACGTTCGACCCCTGCCAGTGCCCCAACCTGAGTGGCCGAGTAGTCACTGCCGTTACGCCCCAACAACACGGTTTCACCGGCGTTATTGCGCGAAATAAACCCCGTCACCACCAGACGTTGGTGTGGGTGTTGTGCCATTAATTGCTGCAACAACGGATATGAACGGCCTTCGTCGATTTGCGGCTGTGCCGCGCGTTCAGCACGCAGGAAACTGCGAGCATCGAGCCAGTCGGCATCCATATCGAGTTTGTTCAACACCGCAGACATCAAGCGGGCCGACCAAATCTCACCATGACCAACCACTTCGGCATAGATTGCATCGTCGACTTTGCTGTCCAACAGGCCAGCCAGGCGTTCCAAATCATGAATAAATTCACTAATTAATGGCTCGGCCATTTCTGGCGACAATAAACCACTAATCAAGTCATGTTGGTAACGACGCAGGTTTTGCTGCACCTGATGAGCAGAAAGACGATCAGTTTGACTCAGCTTCAACCAGCTAATCAGCTGGTTTGTGGTGCTACCCGCCGCAGACACCACCATAAGGTCGCCGGGATGACTGTAGTTAGCCATAATATTGGCCACCCGCAGGTAACACTTCACATCCGCAAGACTACTACCACCAAATTTATGCAGTTGACGGCCGGTCACCGCCGCTGCTACCGCTGTTGCATTCATACTTACCTCGGTCTCGCCAACTGGAAAGCATTTTCCAAATCGGCAATCAAATCTTCGCTGTCTTCGATACCCACGGAAATTCGCAATAAACTATCAGTAATACCGGCGGCAGTGCGCGCTTCTGGCGCCATACCGGCATGGGTCATGGTCGCGGCGTGGGAAATCAGGCTTTCAACGCCCCCCAAAGACTCTGCCAGGGTGAATAATTCAAGGGCAGAGAGGAAACGACGCAATACCTGCTCATCACCATCAAGCTCAAAACTGAGCATCGCACCAAAACCTGACTGCTGACGGCGAGCAATTTCGTGGCCGGGATGTTGTGGCAGAGAAGGATGATACAGCTTTTTCACTAAAGGCTGTTGCTCTAAATAGCGGACAATTTCATCTGCGTTTCGCTGCTGTTGAGCCATACGCGGTGACAGCGTGCGTAACCCACGTAATAACAAGTAGCTGTCAAATGCCGCACCGGTCACGCCGATATTATTCGCCCACCATGCCAGCTCGACAGCCAACTCAGGATCTTTGGCAATGACCGCACCCGCCACCACATCAGAATGACCGTTCAGATATTTGGTACAGGAATGCACCACCAGATCCGCCCCCAAAGCCAGCGGCTGCTGTAGCGCCGGGCTAAGGAAGGTGTTATCACAAACCGTTAATGCGCCGACGGCATGAGCGGCTTTGCAGATAGCGGCGATATCCACCACTCGCAACAGCGGGTTACTCGGGGTTTCAATCAAAACCAACTTGGGTTTTTCAGCCAATGCCTGACTCAATGCCACGTCATCGCCCTGGTCAACAAACAGAACCCGATAGGCACCGCGTTTGCTTAAGCTATCGAACAGACGATAACTACCGCCGTAACAGTCATGCGGAGCAACCAGCAGATCGCCGGGTTTAAGGAAGGTGGTGCAGACCAAATGAATCGCCGACATCCCACTGCTGGTCATTACCGCACCTGCGCCCCCTTCCAGCTCAGCCAATGCCCGCTGCACCACATCACGCGTCGGGTTACCGCGACGAGAATAGTCATGGGCGCGTGGCTGATTAAAATCGATAAAATTATAGGTACTGGAGAGGTGAATCGGGGGGACAACGCAGCCGTATTGCTCGTCATCGTTCAACCCGCTACGCACTGCTATGGTTGCCTGTTTACGCGTCATATGGATTTCCACCAACCGGATATCGAGAAAATGTTACGCCAGAGTAGACGCACAAATTACAGACGTCAATACATCTGGACATCTAAACTTCTTTGCGTATAGATTGAGCAATGGGATAATAACCGCTAAAATTATAGAGGTTTTAGATATCCTTATGATGTCAGTCAGGTTTCAGTGGTGTCTTGTTTAACCATGAATTTGTTTAACCACAAAGATGGCATAGAAAGGTAATAGCTATCAATAAATAGCAAAAAAGTTATTTCAGTGACATTAGTCTAGTAAAATCGACATTTATTTAGTGAGAACAGCGAAGATCGGGCATAATTGGCCGGTTTTCAGAACTTTGTATTTTTCCGACAAATTTAAGGTGTCCCATGGCTGAGTGGAACGGCGAGTATGTCAGCCCTTACGCTGAACACGGTAAGAAAAGCGAGCAGGTCAAAAAAATTACGGTATCCATTCCGCTGAAGGTTTTAAAAATCCTCACCGATGAACGGACTCGCCGTCAGGTGAACAACCTGCGCCATGCTACCAACAGTGAGTTGTTGTGCGAGGCTTTTTTGCATGCATTTACCGGTCAGCCGCTACCGAATGACGAAGATCTGCGCAAAGAACGCAGTGATGAAATCCCGGAAGCCGCGAAGATTTTAATGCGTGAATTGGGTGTTGATCCCGATACCTGGGAATATTGATTTCCTGCTACTACCATCCGGTTCAATCTGAACCTGAGAGTAGAAATGAAAAAAGGCCCCTGGAGGCCTTTTTTTCGTCTGACGGGCAATAATTACTTCTTAGCACCCGGCACGCTGAAACGCTTGTTAAAGCGGTCAACACGGCCACCGGTCGCAACATCACGCTGCTTGCCAGTGTAGAACGGGTGGCATTCGC
>NZ_JBLWEX010000261.1:0-23446 GCF_048323875.1 Yersinia sp. LJYL362 | reverse complement strand
TTCCTTTGAACTTGGTTTCGATTTCTGAAAAATCATGTTTACCGATAACCAGGTTTCCGCCGACATAGAGCAATATTTCACCAATTCCGCGTTCAACACAGTTCTCACGCATACCGATGCAATCTACTTCGCCATGTCCATAAATAGAGGAAACGACAATGGCCTGAGCGCCGGTTTCAATGGCTGCATCAATATATTCATCTTGGCTTACCATGACACCGAGATTAATTACGCTGAAATTGTGCATGGTAAATACCCGGTCGAGCACTTTATTACCAACAGCATGGCAATCAGCACCAATGACGCCAATAACAATTGTTGGATTTTGCATGTTTTGCCCTCTATGTAGATTACATTCCATATATTTTCTTGGTGGAAAGTTAAAAATTAACAAGGTTTCCACATGAAACTATTATATTTTTCATGACTTACTTCATTCACGTGCTCTATATAAAACCAGATAGTGGCTAGCTGGGATTTCATTGGTTCGTAATGTGCTTCTCCGATAAGTCAAATACAATTGATTTATTGTCAGAACATCTTGAAAAAACAGGTTGTAAAAAAATGATTTTAATTTATTTCGAATTAAATCATCACCTTATTTTTTGTTTTATGTTGATTTTTAATAACCATCTATAAATGCAATGTGAATTGACAGTCATATTTAAATCAAAAGCGTGATCCAGGTATGATTATTATTTATGTCAGTATTGTGATGCTGGTCATATATTTAACCATCATGATTAATAACTGTTGTTAGTAATGTTACTAATAGAGGCATATTTATTAACTCACTCCGCCAGCCACTATTTTGACTAAATGTATCTTTGGATAATATTGTATTAATGATTTGTGATGCAAAGTGTGAATAAGACGATCTCGATCATGCTGATGAGGATTAAATAACAATCCAATAACGCTACCACTATGGGCCACATTCAAACCATAAATGCCACTGTGTTCAACAATGTCTAGTAATTGGCGAAATTGCGGTTTAGGCAGTGCGGATTCACTGGCGATAGCACTCAATGTGGTTGCCTCTCCAAGCCTATGACAGCAACGCCTCTCATTCGCCAGGCGAAATTGCTGCATCGCCTTTGCCAAATTGGGTGCTTGTTTCAACAAAAGGGAATGGCGATTTCGTTGGTGGAATTCTGCTGTCACCAGCGTCTGTGAACTTTCAAGCAACACAATATCGATATCAGGTAACCAAGAAAATGGCAGTTGAGTTTGTGCCGTCTGATGATCAAACAGGGTAAGGGCTTTAAATATGGTGCTGTCAGTTGGCTCGAGCGCGACACAGAGTCGGGCCAATGCCATGTCACTCAGTGATTGCCCAAGTAACCGAGCAGTGGCAATAGCTGTTGCTGCAATATCAGCGGTACTACTGGCTAAACCTTTTGCAACGGGAATTGTTGATTCAAATTCGATACAGATGCTCTCTGCCAGCAATGGGGGTTCACCAAAGTGCACCAGGACTTGCCTAAGCATTTGACGCATCCGTGGCCGCTCATTTCGCCCCGGTTTTCCTGGTGTAACCGAGACTCTGCTATACCAATTTATTGGACAAGAGATTAGTTTTTCTCCACCGAGGATCCATCCTTGGAGCAATTCACCGCAAGAGGCGGGGCAGCACGCTTCAGCCATGCGAGGGAGCCTCACCGCCAAAATATTTTTGCTGGTAGCACATTATATTGCCGGTGACAGTGACTTATGATTGATATCGGTTTGCTGGGCAGTAAAAGCCAAAACATCACTCAGATTCACGACGTTGCCAATCACCAACAATGCGGGGGCGTGCAACTTTTGACGTGCGATTTCGTCTTTCAGTGTACTAAGTGTCCCTTTGGCCATTTTCTGCTGTTGATGGCTGGCGTACATCACGGCGGCGGCGGGGGTATCTGGTGATTTCCCTCCCTGGATTAACAACTGACAAATTTCTTCTTGTCGGGTCATGCCCATCAGTACGATCAGTGTGCCGTCTAATTGTGCCAACGCGTTCCAATTTTGTGGTTCATTTCCCTGACACATATGCCCGGTGACCACATGAAAGCTGGAAGCATAATGGCGATGGGTCACAGGAATACCGGCATAGGCCAATCCACCAATAGAAGAACTGATACCGGGAACAACTTCAAAGGGGATTTGATAGCGCGAAAGACTTTCAACTTCCTCACCACCACGGCCAAACACGTAAGGGTCACCCCCTTTGAGGCGCACCACATTCTTGCCCGCTAAAGCATGACCAATGAGGATTTGATTGATCTGTTCCTGAGGAACTGGATGGTGGTTTGAGGTTTTTCCGACATTAATAATCTGGCAATTAGCTGGAGCTTGAGAAATTAACTCCAAATTGACTAAGCGGTCATGAACAAGCACTTGAGCTTCACGAATGGCAAGCAATCCTTTTACCGTGATTAATGATGCATCCCCTGGACCCGCACCAACTAACAATACTTTCCCTATTCTCATTAGAATAACCTTTATAGCAGATGCGGTTTATACCCGTCATACTTCAAGCTGCATATGCGTTGGCTGCACTCACTCACCCGAATCACTTACTCGTGTAAGCTCATCGGGATTTTCTCGCTTGCCGCCTTCCTGCAACTCGAATTATTTAGCATATATGATTTCTTAACGTTAATTATTAAAAATATATTATATAAGCAACGAACAACTTAAAAATACCGCGCCATTATCCATGAATAGATACATCCGATATTTGACCTTGCTCCCATTATTTAATCACTTTATGGAATGAACTCTTCAAAATATATGATGTTCAATTTTTCTTTTGAATTTAAAATTGCATTGTTATCAGTTGTGTTTTTATTAATTAATTTTGTTTTTAACTGTAACATTACATTTATTATTTATAATTATGAAGACTATCACAAAAACGACTGAGTGCTATGTCCATATAAATAAAACTGTGTATGTTAAAAAACCAATAAAATACGATATATATTTATAATATAACTGCCTCGGCAACACCGGCCGTTTAGCGAATTATTTTATGAAATAATGGGTGAGTTACAATGCGTTACAAAATTCCAAAAACTGACTTATTAGTCACATTTGAAGCCGTAGCTCAATATGAAAGCTACACAAGAGCTGCGGAGAAGCTAGCGCTAACGCAAAGTGCCGTTTTCCGCCAGATCACCGCCCTGGAAGAATTCCTTAACGTGTCATTATTCCACCATGTTCGTAAACGGATTTTTCTCAATGATGCAGGGCGTTATTACCTCGATTTAGTCAGGGATACACTAGAACAACTGGAAAAAGATACGCAAAGCATTATGTCTTACCAGTCGACACAACAAGTGCTGGAATTAGCTGTAACTCCCACGTTTAGTACCCATTGGCTTATTCCTAATCTCAGTAGTTTTCATGAAGATCATCCGGAAATTGTACTCAATTTAACTGCACTTACCACAGGTGCTGACTTTTTGAATCTGAAATATGATGCCGCAATTATGCGCGAAGATTTCAGTAGTCCTTGGGCGCAAAATGAGCATCTGTTTGAAGAAGAGTTGGTCCCTGTTTGCAGCCGTATGTTGTGGCGTGATGATAAAAAAGTGATGCGCGCGGAGCAATTGATGGAAGAATTTACATTACTTCATCAAACAACACGTTTGGATGCCTGGTATGACTGGTTTGCATTGTCGGGTGTTAATAGTCCGAAAGTCAGGATGGGGCCACGTTTGGATCTGCTATCAATGTTGATTTCTGCTGTTCGCTCCAACCTTGGGGTGGCGTTATTACCTCGTTTTGCGATTCATAAAGATTTAGAAAATGGGGATATGGTCATTCCTTGTGATTTACCGATGAGCACCGGAAACCATTTTGTTTTGACTTATAAGGACGGAAAAAGAGGGCTACGGAGTTTGCAAAAATTTAGCCGCTGGATCCACGATAAATCGAAAGAAGAAGAGTTGAAAAGAACGTGGGTTGACTAATTTTTATAAATTACTTATTCATAAATTGATTAAATATAAAATTCTCGTTAAGAGAATAGCGTGTTTTTTTGAAATTAAAAAAGTCATTAGAGTCTTATTAACTAATAAGCATTATATGTTGCAGAGAGAACAATTGCTTTTTATTTCATTCCATCAATAATGGTTCAGTAACACATATGGTATGTTAATCGGTTATTACTTAATAATTTTATGTAATTAATGGCCAGTTCTGCTCTCTATTTATCATTTAGCTAATTGAGTGAATATAATGTATAAAAATGACTTTTTTTATCAAGAGCTATTCCCTCTTTCTGAGGACCAAACAGAGTATTATTTATTAACAGATAAGTATGTTTCTACTATTAAAGTTGAAGATAAAGACATATTAAAAATTGAGCCAGAAGCACTGACATTGCTGTCTCAACAAGCTTTTCATGATGCTTCTTTTTTTCTTCGTCCTGCTCATCAACAGCAAGTTGCTGCTATTTTGCATGATCCTCAAGCGAGCGAAAACGATAAATATGTCGCGCTTCAGCTATTACGTAATGCTGAGATCTCAGCTAGAGGTGTCTTGCCTAATTGTCAGGATACGGGCACATCGACTATTGTGGCCAAAAAAGGCCAACGAGTTTGGACTGATAGTGATGATACACAAGCATTATCTCGTGGCATCTATAACACCTTCCGTCACGATAACCTGCGCCATTCGCAAAATGCGGCGTTAGATATGTATACCGAAGTGAATACCGGAACCAATCTTCCCGGCCAAATCGATATTTTTGCTACCCCTGGCGCGCAGTATACCTTTCTGTTTGTGAATAAAGGGGGCGGTTCTGCAAACAAAGCGGCTTTATACCAGGAAACAAAAGCTGTTCTGGAACCCAAAAAGCTCAAGGCCTTTTTAATCGAGAAAATGAGAGGGCTGGGAACCGCGGCATGTCCTCCTTATCACATTGCTTTTGTCATTGGCGGAACCTCTGCGGAATTAACACTGAAGACAGCCAAGCTGGCCTCAACCAAATATTATGACAATTTGCCAACCGAAGGTAACGAATATGGTCAGGCGTTTCGTGATACGGCACTCGAACAGGCATTACTACAGGCATCTCGTGAATTTGGCTTAGGTGCTCAGTTTGGTGGCAAATATTTTGCTCACGATGTGCGGGTTATTCGCTTACCGCGTCACGGAGGTTCCTGCCCAATAGGTATGGCTATTTCATGTTCTTCTGACCGTAATATTAAAGCCAAAATTAACCAGGAAGGTATCTGGCTCGAAAAATTAGAGCGCCATCCTGAACAATATATTCCTGAACATTTGCGAGTGAATAACGAAGGGACGGTGGTAAATATCGATCTTAACCAGCCGATGGATAAAATTCGTGAACAACTTTCCCGTTATCCGGTATCTACCCGTGTATCACTTAATGGCCCGCTGATCGTGGCGCGCGATATCGTTCACGCCAAGCTGAAAGAGCGCTTAGAGCAGGGAGAAGAGTTACCGCAGTACATGAAAGATCACCCAGTCTATTATGCTGGGCCGGCGAAAAAGCCTGACGAGTTTGTTTCAGGTTCGATGGGGCCAACCACGGGTGGGCGTATGGATCCTTATGTGGATCTCTTCCAATCCCATGGTGGCAGCCTGGTTATGTTGGCAAAAGGCAACCGTAGCCGGCAAGTTACTGAAGCTTGTCAGAAACACCGTGGATTTTATCTGGGTAGTATCGGCGGTTCTGCGGCTATTTTGGCGCAGGAGTACATCAAAAGTCTGGAATGTATCGAGTATCCCGAGCTGGGAATGGAAGCAGTGTGGAAAATGGAAGTTAGAAACTTTCCGGCCTTTATTTTGCTGGATGACAAAGGCAACTCTTTCTTTGACCAGATTCAGATGAAGGCATGTGCTGGTTGCCAGCAATAGTTCCTATTTGAGGGTTTCATTGTGCATGAAGAACGGTATCAACAACGGCAGCAACGTCTTAAAGACCACGTTGAGACACGTGTTGCTGATGCGACCAAGACGGGCGGCGTCATTATTGTATTTACCGGCAATGGCAAAGGGAAAACTACGGCTGCTTTTGGGACAGCCACCCGCGCGGTGGGGCATGGTATGCGGGTCGGTGCGCTTCAGTTTATCAAGGGGGCATGGGAAAATGGTGAACGCAATCTGCTGGAACGCAATGGTGTCGAGTTTCATATTATGGCGACGGGTTTTACCTGGGATACACAAGATAAAGCGGCTGATACCCTTGCGGCAAAAGTGGTATGGGAACAGGGCTGCCGGATGTTATCTGACCCCTCTTATGAGCTGGTGATTTTGGATGAGTTGACTTACATGATTACCTACGGCTATTTGACGCTGGATGAGGTGATTATCGCGCTAAAAAGCCGGCCGAAGAATCAAAGCGTTGTTATCACTGGGCGTGCTTGTCACCGTAATATTATTGATCTTGCGGATACGGTTAGTGAGTTGCGGCCAATTAAACATGCATTTGATAGTGGGATTAAGGCGCAAAAAGGTATCGATTGGTAAGTTAATTGATTAGCTTTTTGATTTTAAAAGATTATTTATTGACGTATAAACACCAGTTATGTGCTTCCATCGGTATGCGTGTGCTAACGATAAGCAGGGATATTAAAGTGGGAAGGTCAGGGTTGGGTCTATTCGCAGCGAGATAGATTTGCAAATACCAAGACGGTAAGTACAGATATGTCTCAGTGCGTATGCTTTTCCCTGATCCTCCAGACAAATTCGGTCAACTCAATGGAGCTATTATATTATTGCAGTGTCAGTATCCTTTGAATGGTTAACATAACGGCGCTCTCTGTATTTCTGCCTGTGATGAAATTTGCAGCAAATTTAGTTTCTTCAAAAGCATTACGCATGGCGAAACTGAAGGTCGCTCTTTCCATTAATTCAATATCATTCAGCCCATCACCAAACACCATAGTCTCGTCTTTATTAACATTTAATAAATTCTGTAGGATTTCGACTGTATGCCCTTTATGCACGCCGATATCGGCAATATCAATCCAGGCATCTTCAGAAACAACGATATAGGCTTTATCAAAGAATTCGTGAAGATGAGGTTTAAAATCAGAGCAGCGACCCTTTTCGTCATAAATAGAGATTTTGACAAAATCATGATTCACATGATAAAAATCATCGACTCTTGTCACTTTTGCATATGACTTTTTAATTTTACTTTCCATTTCTTTAGAAACAGAACTTTTAATAAACGCGCCCTCTGCTGTACAAGCAATGATGACGGGTTCTTTATTAATGGCTTCTAGTTTTGTAATGATATTCAGCCCAAGTTGATTTTTAATCAGAGACTGATAAACATATTCACCTTTATATTTTATTCTGGTGGCACTATCACCCAGAATCCAGAACTGTTCAGCATCACCCTTGAATAGTTCCTCTACACGCTCACATTGCTTACCGGTACATATCGCAAAATGAACACCTTTCTGTACCATGATTTTTTTGACGTCCTGAAACATTTCTCGATTGTAATCCCCTTTTTCATCAAGAAAAGTGCCATCCAGATCGGTAATTATTAGTTTTATCATTGTAGGATACCCATATTTTCAAAGTACTAATAAAGATTACAAAACATTATATTATTGTCACGCGGAAATATGTTTCTTTTTTGGAATATGTACCATAGGTAAAACAATATGTTTTTTAGTGAAGCTATTTTAAGCAATAGATTATCAGGCGGTGAAATGTTAATTATTTGTTGATAAATAGGTTGGTGGGATTATGGTGATAAAAAACGAAAAAAACAGTAGTGGCAATTTTTATAGCTTGTTAATAATAACATTCATAGAGTAATTTTATTTTATTAGTATGTCACAATCGCTTTCTATTATTACTAATTTAACTTAAATAAGATTTAAATCCTGCTTAATAACTTTTATAAAAAAGAAGGGTTATTATTGTAAAATGTAATGATATAATTTTTACCACTGCATATGTGGTTACTTTGCTTTGACACCTCTGTGTATATAGAAAATATAATATTAGGTTTCATTCCTATTTAATAAAATAAATTATTTAAATTAATTAACTTCTCTTTATTAAAAGTTTTATCTAAAGGACTATACAGTGACATATTCTAAATCTCTCTGTCTTATATTGGTGTCGGCATTGTTATCGGGTTGTGCTGGCAAGCAGGTCTTTGATACTGAAGTCGAAAAGAAAGCTATTCGTGGTGATAATGGCGCTGAAATACCGATATCTGCATATAACGCATTGGAAGTTGGTGGCAGCCATGCGACTGATACCTCGTTGCGCCTTGTTACCCGTGGCGATACTGCTGCCGCTGTAGGAGTCTCTGTCGTGGCTTTTGTGGCTCAAGCATTTGCGGGTAGTGCTTCAGGTGGTACTTTCAGTAAAGAGGATTTAAGGGGAACGAAAATAGTGGTCTTGAGTAATCCAAGCATTGGTTACTTCATGCCAAATATCGAAACCGAAATAAAGAAAGGACTGGCGGATAAACCTAAGCATCTTTATATGGAGAAAATAGAAGTACGTCCAAAAGTATGGTTACTGATGTATGAGAATCTATCCGGTTCAGAAACTGATTATGAATTACGATATGTTACTTATTTTAGTAAAAATAAAGAGACCTGGCAAAAAAGTGGAATGTATTTAACGTGTGAACCTACACCGGTTAAAGCACCATTGGAACAGTGGCAAGCAAATAATTACGAAAAAGTGACAAAGGTTACTCAACAATATATGGCTGAATGTATGAAAGACTTTGCTGTGAAAGTCGATAGTATTGTTAGCTAGTCCTTATTCATTTTTATATATCAAGATCCATAATATTTTAATTGCTATTTTAACAGGGGGTTTATTACCCCCTGATGTTTTTGCAAGTTCACTACTACCTGACTTTATTCCTGAGTTTCTTGGTAGGGATCTGTGTTCCGGCCAGGTGTGGCATAGCTTGGCGCATAATATCAAGAAATGCTCGTAATCTGGCAGGGTAATAGCTGGCGTGCGGGTAAACTAAATAGATTGGTAAAGGTAATCCAAGCCAGTCCGGTGTCAGATGAACTAACCGCCCTTGCTTGATATCATCATTGACTACCCATGTTGACGCGATCCCGGCACCTAATCCTGTCAGTGCGGCGTTTCGTAATGCATACAGGCTGTCGGTACTTAATTGCGGTTGTATGGAAAAACGATGTATTTCGCCATTTGTTTTATGGCTCAGAACAACTTCATTACGGTAAAACGTATTCAATGCCAACCAGTGAAAATCCTGCAATTGCTCGGGATGTGTGGGCAGCGGCTTATTATCCAACAATTCAGGTGCGGCAACCACGATACGTGGCACTTCGGCCAGCAGGATAGCGACAACCGAGGGATCCGTTACTGAGCCAACTTGAATAGCACAATCAATACCTTCGGCAATAAAGTCGGGGCGGCGATCATTTAGCATCCATTCAACGGACATTTTCGGGTATTGGTGCAGGAAGTCTTTAAGTGGCTTGATTAATTGGTCTTGCCCGAACGCATGTGGCACCAGAACGCGCAGTAGCCCTCTAGGTTCATCAGTCGCACCACGTAAGTCATCCTCCATCGTATTCCAGCTCTCAACTAGCTGTTTGGCATGGGAATAGCAACGTTCGCCATCATCAGTCAACTTCATGATATGCGTGGTTCGCTGCAATAATTTCAGGCCAAGCAACCGCTCTAATGTCTGCAAACGGCGGCTGATAGTCGGCTGGCTAGTACCCAGGCGTGCTGCGGCCGCCGACAAACTGCCAGCCTCGACGATACGAATAAATGTTTGCATCAGCTCTATACGGTCGATGCCAGCTAAATTAGGTTCTGTCATACGTTAAGCGTATAACAGTTTTACTCTCCAGGCGACTACCAAGATAGGTCTGCACACGTAAAAATGCAGCCTCAATATCATTACAGGTAGCCATCATGTCAGTCATTCAAACCGTATCAACTCACACTGAAAGTGCTGAGAAAACCCTTTCTGGCAGTAAAGTTCTGATGTTGGCAACTGGTGCAGGTCTTAGCGTCGCATCAATTTATTATAGCCAGCCGCTGTTGGGTGTGATGGGTTCTGATTTACACGCCAGCGTAGGAGTGGTTGGCTTAGTACCGACGTTGACACAGATTGGTTATGCGTTGGGGATATTGTTGCTTGCCCCATTGGGCGATCGTCATGACCGCCGAATTATTATCTTACTAAAGGGCATTCTGCTGACGGCTGCTTTGTTATTCAGTGGTTTTGTTCCTGGTATAAACGCATTGCTGGTAACCAGTTTTGTTATCGGGATTGCCGCAACAATGGCGCAGGATATTGTCCCAGCGTCTGCAACATTAGTCTCGGCAGCACAGAGGGGGAAAACGGTCGGTACTGTTATGACAGGCTTACTCTTGGGCATTTTACTGTCACGGGTGTTGAGTGGCTTTGTTGCAGAGTACTTTGGTTGGCGGTCGCTTTATATGGGGGCTGCACTATCAGTTATTATAATAACGCTGGTGATATGGCGCAGTTTACCGCGCGTACCGGCAACCTCAGCACTGAGTTATCCGGCGTTACTCGCCTCAATGAGCCATTTATGGCTACAGTTTAAAGATTTACGTCGGGCGGCGTTATCACAAGCGCTACTGTCTGTAGGGTTTAGTGCTTTCTGGTCAACACTGGCGGTAATGTTGCAGGATACTTATCACCTTGGCAGTGCTGTAGCGGGTGCGTTTGGTCTTGCCGGTGCCGCAGGTGCATTAGCTGCGCCATTAGCTGGTTCATTGGCAGATCGCCGGGGGCCGCAAGTGGTTACGTTGATTGGTGCAAGCCTGGCGACACTGTCCTTTGCTGCTTTGTTCCTTTTGCCACTGTTGCCATTTCATCTCCAGATAGGACTTATTGTGCTCAGCGCTATTGGGTTTGATTTTGGTGTGCAGGCCACGCTGGTAGCCCATCAAACCATTATTTATAGTTTGGAACCGGCGGCTCGCAGTCGGCTTAATGCACTGTTATTTACCTGTGTATTTATCGGGATGGCTGTTGGTTCCGCCTTGGGTAGCTTGATGCTGGAAAAAATGGGCTGGGCTGGCGTAGTCGCCTTAATCACTCTGGCAGGGGCCGCTAGCCTGGCTGTGCGATGGAGCGGCCGTAGTGCCAAATAGTGGGGCGCTGACAGTGAAGCGTAAAACAGATATAAATCTTATTCGGGTATTTTGGGGTAGAGAAAGTCAGTTACCCTACGGCATATCAATAACAAGCGGCTAAGTTTTATGAACTTAGCCGTTCTCCGCATCGGTTTGAATGTTAGTTTTGTAAGTACGCAATGCTTTGGCGAATTTCCCTTTCAATGTCGGCTTCTGACCAGATAATCAATTGTGATGAAAACGGCTCAAAAGAATATATTCCCTGATAGCCCAGTCGCTCAAGATTTGCCACTTGTTGTTTACTGTTCAGTTTGTCCTGCTCACTCAACATAATACGATCTTCATCAGTGAGTGTGGACTTCAGCCGCGTCTCTTCGACACCAGAAAGATGCACCAATCCAATGGAATTGACGTCGATATGGGCATCGAACTCAGCTTGTGCAATATCACTTAGATAGTAGTGGAAGGTATCCAGCACCATTTTGTAGGGAGCGGCTGATTTGCGGATGATAGCTTGCGTTAGCAAGTGAGAACGTAATGAACTGACTCCAAAGCCTAACGGTTCCACGAGTCCGGTTACGTGGTACTTTTTAAATAACGGAGCCAATAGCACCAAGGCATCCAGCGTATCTTGTTCTTTTTGTTCGGCTGATCGTCGGTCACTGGCGCTACAGTTTGGGCATAAAATAATCCCTTGGCAGCGAATCTCTTTTGCTTGTTGTAGCATGCTTTCTGCTTCTTTCAGCAATGCTGGGCGGTGTTCTGGCAGATTAAAGTGTTGCAGTGCATTGATAGTCACAATTTCTATGTCGTATTCCTCAGCCAGTGCATTTAGCTGTGCCGAACTTAACTCATCCGTTACTTTGCCGCTCGGCATGTCATTACGTAATTCAACTTTATTTAACCCGCATTTTTTAACCAAACGGAAAAAGCTTTCAATATTTAAGTTGGGGGCAATTTTGCGATTAATACAGAAACGATCTTGTGCGATAGACATGGTGTCAGCTCCTGCTGTGATAGATATACGTGAGAAATTTCTCCTGAATAGCGCTCAAAATAAGAACATTTATTTCATTTTAATGAAATAACGGAACGTAAGTTTTTCGATTCAGCTCAAATATCGGACTGGTCAAATTCATCAAGTTCTCATTAGCCTGGTCTTTTTTTACATTAACAGCTTATTTGTAGCGGAGTAGTAGTACGTTTCAGGCTGATGATAGCATTGCGTGGGCTATCTGGATTTTTTGGTTTTTACCTCTTCTCCTTGCAGGAACTTGCGATACATCGCACAAAACAAAATTTCCAAACAAAGTTATTTGAAACTTTTTTTCCAATAGCATAGAGTCTGCATATCGGCTGGTTTTTCGCCTGTCTGGCGGCTGGTCGCCTTGTTGGCTATTTTGGTCCCACAACAAGATAGCCGTTATTGATTGAGCGTATGGTTCGTTATGAGTGGTCTGATTTAAGTCACTTTGAGCGAACCCTGCGATAGCAGCTATTGAGAAGAGGGTGAGACATGAAAATCGTGAGTAACTTTATCGGTGGGAAGAATTCCCTGAGTTCCAGCAATCAAACAGCCGATATTCATAATCCAGCCACCGGTAAGGTTGAAAGCCAGGTCACGCAAAGTACAGCTGAAGAAGTTCATCATGCTATTGGTGTAGCTCATCAGGCCTTTGCCGATTGGTCGCGAACCACCCCTCTGCGCCGCGCTCGCATTATGTTCAACTTTAAAACCCTGATTGAACAACACCGCAATGAATTGGCGGAGTTGATTGTTCGTGAACATGGCAAGGTCTATTCGGATGCTTTGGGCGAAATCACTCGTGGTCTGGAAGTCGTCGAGTTCGCCTGTGGTATCCCGCATTTATTGAAAGGTGAATATTCCGCTGATGTCGGTACCGGAGTTGATAGCTTTTCAATGATGCAGCCTTTGGGCGTTGTAGCTGGGATAACCCCTTTTAACTTCCCTGCGATGGTACCCATGTGGATGTTCCCCATTGCGTTAACGTGCGGCAATACCTTTATTCTGAAACCGCCAGCATTGGACCCTTCAGCGTCAGTTCGTTTAGCTGAATTGCTGACGGAAGCGGGTTTGCCTGATGGCGTATTCAATGTTATTCACTGTTCAAATGAAAGTGCTGCCCAACTCTGTACAGACTCACGAATTCAAGCCGTAAGCTTTGTCGGTTCTTCTACTGTTGCTGAACATATTTACACCACTGCCAGTGCGCACGGTAAACGTGTACAAGCCTTTGGTGCGGCGAAAAATCAGGCGATCATCATGCCTGATGCTGATTTGGATGCGACCGTAAATGCATTAATGGGTGGTGCGTTTGGATCAGCAGGTGAGCGCTGTATGGCACTGCCGATTGCGGTAGTCGTCGGCGACAGTACCGCTGATAAATTAATTGAAAAGTTAAAACCACTCATAGCTCGCCTACGTGTCGGCCCAGGTATACAGCAAGGCGGGGAAGAGAATGAAATGGGACCGCTAATTTCAGCGGCTCATCAGAAAAAGGTACTTGGCTATATTGATCAAGGTGTTAAAGAAGGTGCGACATTAGTCACAGATGGCCGTCATTATAAAGTTGCTGGTTATGAGCAAGGGTACTATGTAGGCGGCACTCTGTTTGATCATGTCACCCCGAAAATGAAGATTTACCAGGAAGAAATCTTTGGCCCAGTGTTAGGGATTGTCAGAGTGCCTGATTATCAAACGGCAATTAGTACGGTGAATAGTCATGAGTTTGGTAATGGGAGTGCGATTTTTACCAGTAGCGGCCACTATGCACGGCAGTTTGTGCATGAGGTTCAGGCTGGGATGGTTGGCGTCAATGTACCTGTTCCAGTACCAATGGCGTTTCACAGTTTTGGTGGTTGGAAACGTTCCGTGTTCGGTGCATTAAATGTGCATGGCACTGATGGGGTGCGTTTCTACACCCGCATGAAAACAACCACAGCCCGTTGGCCAACAGGTCAGCAAACTGTTTCAGAATACAGTATGCCAACGCTGGGTTAATGCTACCTGAGGGTGTTCGTTAGAATAATTTCATGTTGTTAACAGGAGAGTCATCATGTCGTCACTGCTTGCCAAGTGTCAGCCGCCAGATGCGAATGGGCGTATTCAGCATATTTCACCGGAGAACGCCGGCTGGCGTTTTGTTGGGTTTGATGTCTATCGACTTACGGCTGGAAAGGCATTGGTGCTGGAGAGTGCTGAAAATGAACTCTGTCTGGTCTTAGTTGCTGGAATTGCCTCGGTATCAACACAGCACGCTGAATATCCGCATATTGGCAAACGCATGAGCCCGTTCGAACGAACACCGCCTTATTCTGTTTATGTTCCACACCATGATCGTGTGAAAGTCGTGGCAGAGACCGATTTGGAATTGGCGGTCTGCCGTGCGCCCAGTAATGGCCATTTACCCTCTCGTCTGATTACGCCAGCAGATGTAGGAGTAGAGCGGCGAGGTAAGGGGCGTAACCAGCGGTTAGTACATAACATCTTGCCAGACGATAAACCCGCAGACAGTTTGCTGGTGGTTGAGGTTTATACCGATGAGGGGAATACCAGTTCATACCCAAGTCATAAACATGATCAGGAAAATTCGGCAGATGAAACTTATCTGGAAGAAACTTACTATCACCGGCTAAATCCAGAGCAAGGTTTTTGCATGCAGCGGGTATATACCGACGACCGTTCACTGGATGAATGTATGCCGGTTTATAACCGGGATGTCGTAAAAGTGCCAAAAGGTTACCACCCAGTGGCGACATTGGCAGGCTATGACAACTATTATTTGAATGTGATGGCGGGGCCAGTACGTTTATGGAAATTTACCTGGGAAAAAGATCATGCATGGATCAACAGTGATAACTATCCGGTCGAAAAAAGCTAAGCCGCGCTTTAAAGTATGAATTGAATGGGTAGGTAGATCCTACCCATTTTATTGCTCGCCACAAGCTACACCTGACTTGGAAGCGCCTGAGGAGTTATGCTTTGGCGTTATTCAGTGCTAATGAAACGGCTAAGGTTTGCGCCAGACACATAGAGGCAACCTGTGAACGGAACCCGTCAACTTGTGCTTCCCGCACCACAAAACAGACATCGCTGAAAGCCGCTAATGGGCTAACCTGGCTATCAGTAATCGCAATTTGCTGCGCGCCACTTTTTGCACCCAACTCCACCAGTTCCAAGGCTTCTTGTGCATAGGGTGAGTAACTGATAGCAATCACTACGTCTTTGGGTTTTACCATGCTCAGTTGTTCAGCAAACATTCCACCAAGCCCATCAATCAGAAAAGCCCGGCGCTCTAAATGGCGTAATGCATAGGTTAGATAAGAAGCCACGCTAAAAGAACGACGCAAACCAATTACATAGATATTTTCAGCATTGTTTAACAATTCGACGGCTCTATCTAATTGTTCGGCGCTGGTTTGTACCGCCAGTTGCTGTAGAGCTTGCGCATTGACCATCGTAAATACATTCAGTATTTCAGCCGGTTTTTCTGGTGCGGTATTGCCATCAGTTGAGGTTTGACGGAATAACCGCGCGCGTTCGGTATAGTTAACGGTTTCTTCCATCAGATGTTGACGGAATACCTGTTTCATTTCGTTAAAACCACTGAAACCAAAGGCATTTGCAAACCGGATTAAGGTTGATGGTGGCACACTGGCTTGGGCCGCAATGGAAGCAACTGTATCAAATGCAATGCTGTTACTGTTATCCAGGATATAACGGGCAACTTGTTTTAAGCGTTTGCTTAATGTCTCATAACGATGACGAATTTGGTCTTGTAGCAATGATAGTTGAGTTGGGTTATTCATCCATTCGGCCCACGGCAGAGGAAAATTCAGGGGTTATCTGTCAGCTATTCTAACAGATGGTTGGAAAATTTCATTTATTGATATTCGCATTTGCTTTTATTTCATTGCGAATTAAAACCGTTCACTAAACCATGATAAAGGAAACGGCTATAAGCAAAAGATATTACTTTATTAAGTTTGACAGAAATCAGGATTTTTTCAGGCTAATAAGGAATAAACCATGCAGATAGCAGCACAATAGCGCCGACGTTTTCCACGCCAGCGCCACTAGAGCTGTTTTAAATTCAGATGATTGGACGATAATCTCGCCAATAGCCTATCAGCGTTTGATAATTTTGTTTCACTTGTGCGATTAACTCGGCATCATTTATCTCACCTTGCAGCCAATGACGTGATGCCTGGCCGAAGATGGTGCGACCGACAGCAAAACCTTTAACCCAAGGTGCTTTTGCCGCTGCGGCAAAGCCTGCCTTTAATATAGCTTCCGGAGAATCTAACCCAAGAATCAATACACCTCGGCAATAGGGATCTTGAGTTTCAATCAATTTACCTACTTTTTGCCAGTTTTCAGCGCTTAGTGGTGGCAGTTTCCACCAATCTGGTTGAATACCTAGTGCATAGAAATGTGCCATAGTTTCAATGTAATAACGCTCATCTTTGTCTTTATTGTCTTCGGGTAAAATCACTTCCAACAGTAATTCATGCCCTGACTTACAGCATCCACGGTAAACATCCTGAATCAGCTCATCCTGCTGCTGGCGTAGCTCCACACTGTCTTTGGGATGATAGAACACCAGGCACTTCACGACATGTTCCAGCGGCCAATCAATGAGTTGGGAGCCGATATTGCCATGTTCAAGGCGTAATGGCCTTGAGCTGGGTAGCTCAACGGGGCGACCTATCCACCACCCTTGACCGGTAATGGTGTTGAGCGCTTCCTGGCCGTAAGTGGTATCTGCCAGAATGCCACTCTTATGTTCCAGACCTGACTCTTGAGCCGCTTGCTGCGCTGCTTGTAGTAATAATGTTTTGAGTTTGGGGATGCGCTCTTCACTCACACCCGCTTCACGCGCCATATCAGCCAATTGTTTGCGGTGATCGAAAGCAAACACGCAAAGCTCCGGCCACTGCTGTTTACGGGTGGTTACCCGATGCAAATGATTAAGGCGAGCGTCATGATCAGGGCGCGGAACAGAATGCTCGCGACTGAGGTAATCGTCTAATTCAATTTTAGTTGGCATGGCAGGTGCACAACCATGACGTGAAACAACCAATGCGCCGCAGGCATTGGCATAACGACAAGCTTGCTCCCAACTTTCATCATTAAGATAGCCGCGCAATAAACCAGACATAAAGGCATCACCAGCCCCCAATACATTGAGAACTTCAACGCGAACACCAGAATGGAGTTTGACCTGTTCCCAACTGGAAGGGATTGCCCCTTCGAATACTGAACAACCTTGTGCCCCACGCTTGCAGACCAGTGTCGCCTGAGTTGCTTTACGCACATTTTGCAGCGCTACCAGGGTATCTGTACTGCCCCCCGCGATATGGAATTCTTCTTCAGTACCGACAATTAAATTGAAATGGTGCAGGACTTCTTGCAGTTGCTGAGTGACTTTTTCTGACTCAATGAAACGTGTTTCACCGTCGCCTAGTGAGGTCAGGCCCCATAATACTGGACGGTAATCAATGTCCAGAGCAGCTCGTAGCCCATGCTTATGCGCGTATTCCAGCGCCTTCAATACAGCGGCGCGTGTATTTGGGTGCGAAAGATGTGTGCCAGTGATAGCCAGTGCTCGTGATGATGCAATATAAGACTCATCAATATCATCTGGCGTCAGGGCCATATCAGCGCAGTTTTCACGGTAAAAAATCAGAGGGAAGGTTTCTTGATCTTTAATACCGAGAATAACTAATGCGGTTAGGCGCTGCTTGTCAGTAATAAGAAAACGGGTATCAGCTCCAACACGTTGTAATTCCTCGCGCAGGAAGCGGCCCATATGTTCATCACCAACACGTGCCAACATACCTGACTTTAAGCCTTGAATTGCTGTGCCGTAGGCGACATTACCTGATGATCCGCCCAAATATTTGGCAAATGTACTGGTATCTTCCAGTCGGGAACCAATCTGTTGCCCATAAAAATCGATGGCAATTCGCCCGATACATATGACATCTAGCACTTTGTGTTGTGTACCCATCCCCATTTCCTTCTTTTAAAACCTCGACAATGATCGATGAAATAAACCCGTAGTAACGTTTCTGAAATCAGTATGAGGAATAAAAATTTCAACTTCAAGGTTAAATGAAATTTATTCCCCGATTATGTGACCTAGCTAAAAGCCTTATATTACGCACGAAAATAGGGCTTATACCCAAGTATCGTGCCAGTTATTGATGGTTTAATTAGTAGGAAATGGAAAGCAGTTATGAATGATATAAATTAATAATATCAATAAATTAATTGTATTTTTGGTTGGTTTAAAATAATGCTATTTCTCGTGAGTTAATGCGGGTGTGCCGGTTTCGGTGTTTACCTGATTATTTGATCTTCATCGCAGAATGAAATGTTTCTTCTGTAATGTGATTTTATGAAAAAAATATTTGTTTATAATCCCTGCTATGTTTCACCTCACTGTTGTATCGCGCAAACAGAGCAAAGGATGAATAAATGAATAAAATTCGGCTAACCATGGCACAGGCATTAGTCCGGTTTTTGGACAATCAATACCTGCAAGTTGATGGTCAGGAAATCAAATTTATCAAAGGGATTTTTGCTATTTTTGGTCATGGTAATGTACTAGGCGTCGGGCAGGCACTGGAACAGGATTGCGGCGAGCTAGTGGTTCATCAAGGACGAAATGAGCAAGGAATGGCTCATGCAGCGACCGGTTTCGCCAAACAAAAACTGCGTCAGCAAATCTATGCTTGTACCTCATCTGTTGGGCCGGGCAGTGCCAATATGGTGACCGCTGCCGCAACTGCAACAGCTAACCGTATCCCCTTGTTGTTGCTTCCTGGTGACGTATTTGCCTCACGCCAACCCGATCCTGTGCTCCAGCAGATTGAACAATCTCATGACCTGAGTATCAGTACCAATGATGCATTCAAGCCCGTCAGTAAATACTGGGATCGCATTACGCGGCCAGAACAACTGATGAGTGCGTGTATTAATGCCATGCGGGTACTGACTGACCCGGCAGAGACTGGTGCCGTAACGCTGTGTTTGCCGCAAGATGTACAGGCTGAAGCTTATGATTATCCAGATTATTTCTTCCAAAAACGCATTCATCGCCTTGACCGGCGACCTGCCAGCGCCGCCATGTTGGCTGATGCTATTGCTTTACTGACTTCAAAACGAAAACCGATTTTGGTCTGTGGTGGTGGTGTAAAATACTCACAAGCCGGTCAGGCATTACAACGATTTGCTGAATGTTTCGGTGTGCCGTGGGTTGAAACACAAGCAGGTAAAGGCACTATCAGCTCAGAACATGAATTGAATCTTGGCGGTATTGGTGAAACAGGTTGTCTGGCGGCGAACACCTTGGCGAAACAGGCTGATTTAGTCATTGGTGTCGGCACCCGCTATACCGATTTTACGACATCATCGAAATGGTTATTCCAGAATCCGGATGTTTCATTCCTCAATATTAATGTTAGTGCTTTTGATGCTGGCAAGCTGGATGGTTTGCAGTTGCTGGCGGATGCGCGTGAAGCATTGTCTGCATTGCATCAGCAACTTGGCAGTACTGGTTATCAGGCTGATTGGGGCGGGGAGATTGCCCGGATGCGTGCTGAGCAATTAGCTGAGACAACGCGGGTCTATCAGGTGCAATACCAGACCGAGGATTTTACCCCTGAAATTAATGACCATTTGGATCGTGAGCACGTCTTTGGCGAGTTTATTGATAAAACCGGTTCTTTCTTGACACAAAGCCAGGTGCTGGGGGTGCTGAATAATCAATTACCTCAAGATGCTGTCATTGTTGCGGCTGCTGGCAGCTTACCCGGTGATTTACAGCGGGTATGGCGCACAAAAGGTAATAATGGCTATCACGTCGAATATGGTTACTCGTGCATGGGCTATGAAGTCAGTGCTGCATTGGGTGTGAAGCTGGCCGAACCTAACCGCGAAGTTTACTCATTGGTGGGAGATGGTGCTTTCATGATGCTGCATTCTGAGCTGGTAACCTCCATTCAAGAACGCTGCAAAATCAATGTGATATTGTTCGATAACATGACAAATGGCTGTATCAATAATCTCCAGATGGAACATGGTATGGACAGCTATGCCACTGAATTCCGTTTCCGTAATCAAGAAACTGGCCAATTAGACGGTGATTTTGTTCCGGTAGATTTCGCCATGTTGGCTGCTGCTTATGGCTGTAAGACATATCGAGTTGCTACGGAACAGCAACTACTTGATGCATTGGCCGATGCCCGTTTGCAGACAGTTTCAACCTTAATTGACATAAAAGTTCTGCCAAAAACTATGGTTCATGGCTACCTGAGTTGGTGGCGGGTCGGGGTTGCTCAAGTTTCTGACAGTGAAAAAACAGGCGCAGTGGTACGGGAACTGGAAAAGAATATCGCCAAAGCCCGTGATTATTAATGCTAATTAAATGATCTGGATGTGAAGTCATAAAATGAGCAGGGATCACCTGCAAACCAAACTTCATGAGGGAAATAATATGTCATTAAATATTGGTGTGATCGGGACTGGTGCTATTGGCCAGGATCATATTCGCCGTTGTAGCAAGGTGTTGCAGGGTAGCCGTATTGTCGCTGTGACCGATATTAATCGCGAAAGTGCCATTAAAGTTATTCGTGACTTGGGTATCGAAGCGAATGTTTATGCAGATGGGTATGAAGTCATTAATGCCAAAGAAGTGGAGGCGGTGCTGGTCACTTCTTGGGGGCCAAGTCATGAAGAGTTCGTATTGGCGGCTGTTGCTGCGGGCAAATACGTATTCTGCGAAAAGCCTTTGGCTGTGACTGCTGAAGGGTGTAAGCGCATTGTAGAGGCTGAAGCGGCACAAGGTAAGCGCTTGGTTCAAGTCGGGTTTATGCGACCTTACGATCAAGGTTATCGTGCACTAAAAGATGTGATTACCAGTGGAAAAATTGGCGAGCCATTAATGCTGCATTGTGCCCATCGTAACCCGAGAGTGGGTGATAACTACACTACAAGTATGGCTATCACTGACACTTTAATTCATGAAATTGATGTGCTGCGCTGGTTGTTAGATGATGATTATGTCTCGGTTCAGGTTGTTTTCCCGCGTAAAGCTAAACATGCTAAAACCCACCTAAGAGACCCGCAAGTCGTACTATTTGAAACGGCAAAAGGGACACGTATTGATGTTGAAATCTTTGTGAACTGTCAATATGGCTATGATATTCAATGCGAAGTGGTGGGTGATAATGGTATTGCAAAATTACCGGAACCTTCTTCAGTATTGCTGCGTAGTGAAGCACGGTTATCGAATGAAATTCTCACCGACTGGAAAGATCGGTTTATCGATGCCTACGATGTGGAGTTGCAAGCCTTTATCAACGATGTGTTAGCTGAAAAGCTCACCGGGCCTTCTGCCTGGGACGGCTTCGCGGCTGCGGTTACTGCTGACGCCTGTATTGCCGCGCAGGAAAGTGGCCAGATTGTCCCGATAAGCTTGCCGCCACGACCCACTTTTTATAACAAATAACATCAATATCAGCTGCCTGTGTATCAACCGACAAGCTGATGCATAGCGCTATTTTTTACATCATAGGATGGGCAATTAATCACCTTTTAATTGTATTCATCTGTACAAATTAGATGTATCGCAGAGGTTTATTATGAATAAAGATCGTGTGAAGTTGGCAATCGCTCCTATTGGTTGGACGAACGACGATATGCCAGATTTGGGCAAAGAAAATACCTTCCAACAATGTATCAGTGAAATGGCTCTGGCCGGGTTTATCGGCAGTGAAGTTGGCAGTAAATATCCACGAGATCCTAATGTATTGAAACCTATGCTTGAACTACGCGGTATGCAGATCTGTAATGCCTGGTTCAGCACTTTCTTTGCCGATGGCCAACGCGCTAAAACCATTGATGAATTTACTAATCACATGAATTTCCTCCATGCGATGGGGGCCAAAGTTATAGGCTGTTCAGAACAAAGTAAAAGTATTCAGGGAACCACAAAAGCTATCTTTGAAGAGAAACCTTACTTTACTGATACTGAATGGCAACGTGTTGCTGAGGGTTATAACGAACTGGCTAAAATAGCGGCGACAAAAGGGATGCAGGTGTGCTTACACCATCATATGGGGACGGGCATTCAAACCGCGGAAGAAATTGATCGTTATATGAGTATGGTTAACGACGATGTTTATCTGCTATTTGATACTGGGCATGCCTATTATTCCGAAGGTAGTCAGGAAGCGATGTTAGCTATTTTAG
Source organism: Yersinia sp. LJYL362 (assembly GCF_048323875.1). Classification (NCBI taxonomy): domain Bacteria; kingdom Pseudomonadati; phylum Pseudomonadota; class Gammaproteobacteria; order Enterobacterales; family Yersiniaceae; genus Yersinia; species Yersinia sp. LJYL362. The sequence goes on along the minus strand of NZ_JBLWEX010000261.1, from coordinate 1,062 downwards.
AAAAATACTTACCGCGTATTAATCATGTCCATCTAAAAGATGTTCGTGATGAGGTGGTCGCGGAAGTTAAAGCGAAAAAACTCAGTTTCCTTGATGGCGTGAAAAAAGGCACATTCACAGTTCCCGGTGATGGCGTTATTGATTTCCGCCCAGTGTTTAAATTGTTGGATGAAAAAGGCTATCAAGGATGGATGGTGGTCGAGGCAGAACAAGACCCGGCGATTGCTAACCCATTTGAATATGCCGTGAAAGCACGTCGTTATATCAAAGAAACAGCGGGTATTTAGTTATTTTCACCGCCAGCCTGTATCCAGCCACCGTAGGGGATAAGCGATATCACTTATCCCCTGATGGTTAGACTGGTATTTTTATCCGCCCCATATGGTGAGCATCAATAAATTGGCCGTCACGGAAGGCATAGCGTGGGCTGGTTCCTTCAATTTCAAAGCCAAATTTACGATAGAGGGCGATTGCTGCCAGGTTATCGACAAAAACAGTTAGTTCAATACGTTGTATATTCAGCCAGTTATCACATAAGTCAATCATGGCTGCCATCAATGCACTGCCGACACCTTTCCTGCAAGAGTTAACATCAACAGCAATACCAAAGGTTGCCACATGACGGCGGCGTGCACGCTGATTTGCTTCAACAGTTAGTTGACCAACAATCTCTTCATCAATACACGCCACTAAATTATGCATCCCAGCAGGTATTTCTTTGATCTTTTTAGCCCACATCTCAAGCGAGGGTAGAGGGAGTTGTAACGTGTCGCGATAAACCTGTGGATGAGCAAATAGTTGTTGCAAGGCGGGATAATCGCTGAATTCCACATGGCGTATCTGCATATTTTCCATAAATATACCCTTACTCTTACTGTTTGAATTACCTAATAAAATATCGTTTTATTCATCGGAGTCAATAATATTGCTAGTGGCTAAAAAAAACACTTTACAAGTGAGAGTGATAATGATTATCATTGTCGTGCTTTCAGATGAGACCATCAAAGTTTAGGTGTTCACATTACGAAGGCACGACATTGCTCACATTGCTTCCAGTGTTTA